>NZ_JBELKF010000022.1:0-45869 GCF_042089775.1 Palleronia sp. | reverse complement strand
GCGTTATGACCGAAGCCCAAAAGTCTTCCTCTCGGCCATCGCCCTCGCCGCTACCATCATCTTCTGGTTATGAGTCCAGAGCCTAAGACTGCAACTGATGCAAGAAAATTCCCAAAGTATCAGCCATTATGCATTTCCCACCCGCTTGCCAGCATATTTATCTTGACAGGGGGCGTGCATGAAACCGTCCAAACGTGCAAGGTTATGGGTCATTGGCAAAGAATGCGAAAGTGGTGCCCACGGGAGGACTCGAACCCCCAACAGCCCGATTAGAAGTCGGATATTCTATCCAGTTGAATTACGTGGGCACACCTGCGGATCCGTATCCTCGTAATGCCTTCCAGTCAACGTGGTACGGACGCGGTAGGTATACCACCTAAATTTCTCCACGAGGAGTACTTACACACATGTGGTAGGTAGTAGGGGATTATTGGCACTCTATCCAGTTGAGCTATGGGACCGCTCGACCTGTTCCATACAGGGGCAGCCCGCCGGGCGGCAAGCGGAACCGGCCCCGGCGGTGATGGTTGATCCACCACATGACCCAAAACCCGGAGATGCTCCGTCATGCTACGTACACTTCTTGGCACCTTGTCGGTCGCCGCCATAACGGCCATGCCGGCCATGGCCCAACAGGAAAGCGGCGAGGCAGAGAATGCCGCTGAAGCCACAGCCACCCAGGACGCTGGCTTTGTCACCGCTGCGCGCGCCAGCGTAGAGGACCGTGACGGCAACCAGGTCGGCACCGTCACCATCAACGAGACCCTCTCGGGCGTTCCGCTCGTCATCGTCGCGCTGAACGGAGTGCCATCGGGCGCCCATGGCATCCACCTGCACGAGACGGGCGACTGCTCGGCCGAAGACTTCACCTCGGCCGGCGGTCATATCGCGGGCGATGCCGAGCACGGCGTCTTTGCCGAGAACGGCCCCCACCCGGGCGACCTGCCCAATGGCATCGTCGACGACACCGGCGCGCTGAACGTCGAGTACTTTGTGCCGAACCTCAACATCGAAGACCAGATCTTCGACAGCGACGGCTCGGCCTTCGTGGTGCACGCGGGCGCCGACGACTACATCAGCCAGCCCGCTGGCGACTCGGGTGACCGTATCGCTTGCGGCGTCTTCGAAGAAGGCAACTGAGGCGACGGAATTTCGTGGTGCAAGGCCCGCCAGATCGGCGGGCCTTTTTCATGCGATCCGGGCCGCCCCCTGCGGCACGCGCGACAGGATCGGGGCAAGCGCCGAGACCATCACGGCAACCGCAGCAAGCCCTGCGAAGGCCAAGCGCAACGAGCTCGCCTCGGCCACCAGTCCGATGAGGGGTGGCCCCATCAGAAGCGCGCCGTATCCAAGCGTGGCGACCGCCGCGATGCCCTGCCCCGGCGGGACATGCGGATCGGACGCGGCCCGGCTGAACGCCAGTGGGATCAGCGCCGCATAGCCGATCCCCATGAAGGCGAATCCGACAAGCGCGGCCGCGAGCGTCTCCGGCACGATTGCGAGGATGAGTCCCGACGCCGCGATCAGACCGCTTGCCCGCGCCATTCGAACCGGACCGAACCGCGTCACCAGCCGGTCCACGGTCAGCCGCATCGCGACCATCGTGACCGAGAACACGGCGTATCCCAACGCGGCAGATGCCTCGCCCGCGCCCGTGACGTCGGTGAGGAAGATTGCGCTCCAGTCCGCCATCGCGCCCTCCCCCAGACCCGAGGCGAGCGCGATCATCCCCACCAGCAGCAATGGCCCGCGCGGCAGGACGAAGACGGCGTCGGTCGCGTTGCGCGGGCGCGTATGCGAGGTCCACCGGAACGCCATGAACGGCCCGAAAAGCACCGCCGCAAGCCCGGCAACGCCCGTGAAATGCACCGCGACCGGCAAGGAGAAATGGACCGCAGCAAAGCCGAGCCCCGCGCCGATGCCCGCCCCAAAGCTCCACATCGCGTGGAAGGACGACATGACCGACCGGCGCGACGTCTTCTCGACCTCGGTCGCCCATGAATTCATGCACACGTCCATCGCCCCGTGCGTTCCGCCAAAGAAGAACAGCGCGGCGGCCAGCCAGACCGGCCCCGGCGCCAACGCTACCAAGACGAGCGTCGTCAGGTAGCCCACAGCGATCCACCGGGTGACGCGCACCGCACCCACCCCGTCCGACAGCCGCCCGGCCAACGGAAAGGAGACGAGCGCGCCGATCCCCATGGACAGAAGGACCGCGCCCAGCCCTGCCTCGCCAAGGCCGTGACGCTCGACCACGGCAGGGATGCGCGAGGCCCACGTGCCCAACAGGATACCGTTCAGTGCAAAGGCGGCGGCGACCGCGCGCCACGGAGTTCTGATATCAGGCATGACGCACCTCCAGCCCGGATTCTTCGATCGCCGCGGTTTGCCCCGCGCTCGCGTCGGTGACCAGCAGGTCGAGCGCCTCGCAGGCCACCACGCGATGCCGGGCACGCCTGCCAATCTTGGCCGCCCCGGTCAGGACTACGGTGCGTGCGCTCGCACCGATCATGGCGGCCTTCACCGCCGCCTCATCGGCGTCGTCGGCCGAAAGGCCGAACCCCGCATCCAGTCCGCAGGCACCGAGCAGCGCCAAGTCGGCCGCCACGGCCTCGACGGCTTGCTCGGCCGTCCGGCCGACCGCAATCCCGCCGAATGGAGAAAGACGCCCTCCGACAAGGTAGGTCGGCGTTCCGGCACCCATTGTCGTTATGGCGACGGCTGGCGAAGGCGTCACGATCAGCCCGCGCGGCAGCGGCGGCAGCACCCGGGCGAGGCGCAGCACGGTCGTGCCACCATCAAGCATCAGGACCATCCCGTCTTCGACCAGGGCAAGAGCTGCGGCCGCGATGGCTTCGGCTGCGTCATCCGCGCCCTGCATGCGCGACGCCATCGGCGCAGCTGGCCGCGCCACCGGAAGCGCTCCGCCCCGCACCCGCCGCAAGACGCCGCGCGCCTCCAGAGCCAGAAGGTCGCGCCGCGCGGTATCGGCAGAGATCCCGAACTCCGCTACCAGCGCGGTCAGGCTCAACGAAAGTCCCCGAGCCACTCGATCCTCGAGCATGGCCTGTCTTGCTTCAGGTGTGTTCAGATCCGTGTCGCTCACTCGCGCGCCCCAGCAGAGTATTGCATTATACCGCATTATCACGCACCACACCGCATGCAAGCTCTAGCTGCCCGCCCAGAGAAGCGATGCCTCCTATGTGACGTGCTTGCACCCAGGCAGGTGCTATCCTCACCTTGAATCAACGGTGGGCCGACGGCCTTAGCGGATAAAGGACTGCAGATGACTGGAATTCTGATCGTCCTCGCGATCCTGATCCTGCTACCCGTCCTTACCACCGGCCTGCTGA
This sequence comes from Palleronia sp., assembly GCF_042089775.1. Lineage (NCBI taxonomy): Bacteria > Pseudomonadati > Pseudomonadota > Alphaproteobacteria > Rhodobacterales > Roseobacteraceae > Palleronia > Palleronia sp. The sequence continues at coordinate 42,516 of NZ_JBELKF010000022.1, read as the reverse complement.
CGGCAGCGGGACGGCTATGGGTGCCGCCCATCGGCCGCTTCGTCACGGTTGACGGCGCGCGCCTGCACTACCGCGACGTGGGCGACGGGCCGCCAATCGTCCTGATCCACGGCGCCGGGGCGCAGATGCGCACCCTGACCGCGACGCTCGAGCCGCGCTTGTCGGACCGCTTCAGGCTGATCGCGATCGACCGCCCAGGCATGGGCTATCCCAACCCGCAGACAGATGAGTTGACGATTAGCCGGCAAGCCGAGATCCTTGTCGCAGCCCTCGACGCGCTCGACATCCGCAGGCCCGTCCTTGTCGGTCACAGCCTTGGCGGCGCGCTCGCTCTCATCTTGGCGCAGAGGGCACCGGAGCGGTTCGCTGGCCTCGCCCTCGTCGCACCGCTCACCCGGCATCTCGAGCAGATGATCGAGCCGTTCCGCTCGCTCGTCATTCCGAACGAGCGCCTGCGCACCGCCCTGTCCTACACCATTGCGTCCCCCACCGCATTGCTGCGCGGGCCCCGCACCATGCGCCAAGCCTTTGCGCCGGAAGAGCCCCCCACGTGGTTCGCGATCGAGGGCGGAGGGCTCCTGTCGGCCCGGCCGCGCATGTTTCGCGCAATGTCCGCAGAAGCCACGCTTGGCACAGGCGACATGATCGCAATCGCAGCCGCCTACCCGTCCATGACGACCCGGGTCGCGATCCTCTACGGGCGTGAGGACGCGATCCTCAACCCTGCCACACAGGGCGAGCAGACCGCGGCCGAAATCCCCGCAGCCACGATCGATCTCGTTTCTGGCGGACATCTGCTACCGATCACTCAACCCGACCTGACGGCAGACTGGATTGCCAAACGCGCGAACGAGATGCTGGCGCGGTAGCGCCGGGGTCAGACGCCCGCCGGAATGTTCATGGGATCGCGCGCCACCGCGCGGGGCGAAGTCAGCGCCTTCCACTTGGACAGAGCCTTCGCCGGCGCGCTGAAGGGCGGACGCGGGACGAACCGGCCCCTGCCCGGCCGCGGAGAGCTGTTCTGCCCCCACGCCCAGACGACCTCACCCCGCGACAGGGTGTAGCGTGGCTGGCCGGTGACCTCCCACCCCTCGTAGATGTTGTAGTCCAGGATAGACTGGTGGTTCGACACCGACAGGGTCCGCTTGATCTTGGGGTCCCAGACCGTGATGTCGGCATCCGCGCCTTCGACCAGTGCGCCCTTCCTGGGATAGATGTTGAAGATCTTGGCCGCGTTGGTCGAGGTCGCCGCAACGAATTCCTGCGGCGTCAGGCGCCCGGTCTCAACCCCGTGGGTCCAGAGCAGGGCAAGCCGCTCTTCCAGCCCATGGGTGCCGTTCGGGATGATCGTGAAGTCGTCCCGGCCCCGCCGCTTCTGCTCGCTTGAGAAGGCCGCGTGGTCGGTCGCGACCGTCTGCAAGGAGCCCGCCTGAAGCCCCGCCCAGAGCCCTTCCTGATGCTCTTTCCCGCGGAAGGGCGGAGACATCACCCGGCGCGCGGCATGGTCCCAATCCGGATTCTGGTACTCGCTGTCGTCCAGCGTCAGAAACTGGATCAGCGGCTCGCCATAGACGCGCATCCCCTTTTGCCGCGCCCGGCGGATCGCCTCGTGCGCCTGCTCGCAGGATACATGAACGATATACAAAGGCGTGCCAGCCGCATCGGCGATGGTAATCGCGCGGTTCGCCGCCTCGCCCTCGAATTCGGGCGGGCGGGAATAGCTGTGCGCCTCGGGGCCGGTGATCCCGTCGGCCAAGAGCCGCGCCTGCGCCTCGGCGACAAGGTCGCCATTCTCGGCATGGACCATCGGCAGCACGCCCAGCTCCTTGCAACGGCGGAACGAGGCAATCATCTCCTCGTCGTCGATCATCAGGGCGCCCTTGTACGCCATGAAGTGCTTGAACGAGTTGACGCCCATGTCGACGGCGTCCTTCATCTCGTTGAAGATCTGTTCGTTCCAACCGGTGATGGCCATGTGGTAGCCGACGTCGACGCAGATCTGGTCGCGCGACTTCTTGTGCCACGTCTCGATCGCGTTCTTGATCGACCCATCCTCGCCCGGAAGACAGAAGTCGATGATCATGGTCGTGCCACCGGCAGCGGCGGCGCGGGTGCCGGTTTCGAACGTCTCGGCAGCCTCGGTGCCCATGAAGGGCATCTGCATGTGGGTGTGCGGATCGATGCCGCCGGGAATGACGTAGGCGCCCTCGGCGTCGATCACCTCGTCGCCGGTCAGGTCGGTGCCGATGCGGGCGATGGTCTCGCCCTCGATCAGGATGTCGGCCTCCCACATGCGGTCGGCGGTGACGAGGGTGCCGTTCTTGATGACGGTGGACATCTTACTTCGCTCCAATCGTAGCTTTTGAGAGCAGGGAAATCAAAGGCATCACATCCGCGCCCTTCAGAAATTCGAACTGAACCAGCCCCATGCCTGAAAGCCAGATCTTCAACTCCGAATCCAAGTCGAACGTCCCGGCGGTCTCGACCGAGAACGCGGTGACCGATGCGTATGCGATGGACACGAATTCCTTCTTCTTGCCGCGCAGCCCCTGAACGTCGATCGAGATCACGCGCCTGTCCGTGCAGATGAGGCAGTCTCGGACGCTCTTGAATTCGCGCACGACCTGCTCTTCGGGTAGCAGAAGGAATTCGTAGAGAGCGGCGTTTTCTCCGACCGTCTGGTCCCGAAGCCCGACGATCTTCTTTCCGTCCCACGTCATTCCGGGACGATCTCCGCCGTCGCCACCACGGCATGCAGCAGAACATCTGCCCCGGCCTTGGCCCAGTCCTTGGTGATTTCCTCGGCCTCGTTGTGAGACAGGCCGTCTACGCAGGGGCACATGACCATCGCAGTCGGTGCCACCCGATTGATCCAGCAGGCGTCGTGCCCCGCCCCGCTGACGATGTCGCGGTGCTTGTAACCCAGCCGCTCGGCGGCATTGCGCACGGCGGCCACGCAGCCCTCGTCGAAGGTGACCGGGTCGAAATGACCGGCGATCTCGATCTCGATCCCGAGGCCCAGTTCGGCGACGATTTCGGGCGCTTCGGCTTCCAGCCGCGCCTTCATCCCGTCGAGCTTGTCCTGGTCGGGCGAGCGGAAATCGACGGTGAACACCACCTTGCCGGGGATCACGTTGCGCGAGTTGGGATAGACGTCCACATGGCCCGCCGCGCCCACGGCGTCGGGCTGGTTCTCCATCGCGATCTGGTGCACCCGTTCGAGGATTCGCGCCATCCCCAGCCCCGCGTTCCTGCGCATCGGCATTGGGGTCGATCCGGTATGCGCATCCTTGCCAGTCAGCGTGATCTGGAGCCACCACAGCCCCTGCCCATGGGTGACGACTCCGATTTCGTCGCCCTCGGCCTCAAGGATCGGCCCCTGCTCGATATGCAACTCGAAGAAGGCGCGCATCTTGCGCTGGCCCACCGGCTCGTCGCCCTTCCAGCCGATGCGCTGAAGCTCGTCGCCGAAGGTCTTACCCGCAGCGTCGGTGCGCCCGTAGGCCCAGTCCTGCTCGTGGATGCCGGCGAAGACGCCCGATGACAGCATCGCCGGGGCAAAGCGCGTGCCCTCTTCATTCGTCCAGTTGGTGACGACGATGGGGTGGCGGGTCTTCACGTCGAGGTCGTTCAGCGTGCGCACCAGTTCCAGCCCGCCGAGGACGCCCAGAACGCCGTCGTATTTCCCGCCCGTGGGCTGGGTGTCGAGGTGGCTGCCCACATAGACGGGCGGCAGATCCTCGGTCCCCTCGCGGCGGGCGAACATGTTGCCCATCGTGTCGAGGCCCATGGTCATGCCCGCCGCCTCGCACCACGACTGGAACAGGGCGCGGCCTTCGGAATCTTCGTCGGTCAGGGTCTGGCGGTTGTTGCCGCCCGCCACGCCGGGGCCAATCTTTGCCATCTCCATCAGGCTGTCCCACAGCCGGTCGGCGTTGATCGTCAGGTTGCTGTCGGGTGCTGTCATTCTGCGGCCACGGCGCTGGGATTGTGGGGGTGGGTGGTCCAGTCGGCCGGCTCCGCCTGGACGACCTTGCCGGTGCGCGGATCGACCGTGCCGGGCGAGAGCTGCTCCATCGTGATGCAATTCTCGACCGGGCAGACATCGAGGCACAGGTTGCACGCGACGCACTCGTCGTCCTTCACCTCGAACACGCGGCCGGGGTTCATCGCGATCGCCTGGTGCGAGGTGTCCTCGCAGGCAGCGTAGCAGCGGCCGCACTTGATGCACAGGTCCTGGTCGATCCGCGCCTTGGTCACGTAGTTGAGGTTGAGGTGCTTCCAGTCCGTCACGTTCGGCACGGCGCGTCCGATCAGGTCGTCCATCACCATGCCGCGCTCGTCGAGATACTGCGACAGGCCCGAGACCATCTCCTGCACGATCTTGAAGCCGTAGGTCATCGCCGCCGTGCAGACCTGCACCGACCCCGCGCCCAGCGCCATGAACTCGGCCGCATCGCGCCATGTCGTCACACCGCCGATTCCGCTGATGGGGATGCCTCCCAGTTCCGGGTCGCGGGCGATCTCGGCCACCATGTTCAGCGCAATGGGCTTCACCGCCGGGCCGCAATAGCCGCCATGGGCGCCCTTGCCGTCGATGGTCGGCTCCGGCGCGAAGAGGTCCAGATCGACGCTCGTGATCGAGTTGATCGTGTTGATGAGGGATACCGCGTCGGCCCCGCCGCGCTTGGCGGCCTCGGCCGGTTTGCGGATGTCGGTGATGTTGGGCGTCAGCTTCACGATCACGGGCATCCGGGTGTTCTGCTTCACCCAGCGCGTCACCATCTCGATATATTCGGGCACCTGCCCCACGGCCGAGCCCATGCCCCGCTCGCTCATCCCGTGGGGGCAGCCGAAGTTCAGCTCGACCCCGTGCGCGCCGGTATCCTCGACCAACGGCAGGATCATCTTCCACGGCTCTTCCTCGCACGGCACCATGAGCGACACGACCATGGCCCGGTCGGGATAGTCGCGCACGACCTGCTTGATCTCGCGCAGGTTCACCTCGAGCGGGCGGTCGGTAATCAGCTCGATATTGTTGATGCCGAGCACCCGCCGGTCGGCACCGTGGATCACGCCGTAGCGGGGGCCGTTGACGTTCACGACATGGGGGTCGAGGCCCAGCGTCTTCCACACCACGCCGCCCCAGCCGGCGTCGAATGCGCGGCGGACGTTGTATTCCTTGTCGGTGGGCGGCGCCGAGGCCAGCCAGAACGGGTTGGGCGACTTGATGCCCACGAAATTGGTGGTCAGGTCAGCCATTTGCGTGCTCCATCAGGGTCGCGTGGATATCCATGGCGGCGTCGCGGCCCTGCGCGACGGCGGTGACGGTCAGGTTCTCGCCCCGGTTCGTGCAATCGCCCCCGGCCCAGACATGCCCGAGAGAGGTCCGGCCGGTTTCACCTATGGCGATGCGTCCGTCCTCGACGGCCGGAGCCTCGACGGGGGCCAGCACCTGCCCGATAGCAAGGAAAAGCTGGTCGGCGGGGATCGTGACGATGTCCCCCGTGGGCTGCGCGAAGGAAACGGCCTCCAGCGGCGATCCGTGCAGTTCGACCGGGGCGACATCGGTCAGGATGTTCACCCCGTCCTGCGCCGCGAGATCCTGTTCATAGCGCGAGGCCTTCATCCGGTCTCGCGGACCGCGATAGGCGAGCGTCACGTTCAGCGCGCCCAGCCGCTTGGCCTGCACCGCCGCGTCCACGGCCGTCATGCCGCCCCCCACGACGATCACGTCGCGCCCGATCGCCACCGTGGACGGGTCCGACTGGCGCAGCCGGGCGATGAAGGCCACCGCATCCTCGACACCGGGCCGCTCGATATCGTCGAGCGTCAGGGCGTTCACATGGCCGAGCCCGATCCCGAGGAACACCGCGTCGAACGTCTTGCGCAGTTGCGACAGCCGATTCACGTCGACCGTTTCGCTGGTGTGCAGTTCGATCCCGCCGATGCCCATCAGCCAGTCGACCTCGGCGCGGGCAAAGTTGTTGGGGGTCTTGTAGGTGGCGATGCCGTATTCGTTCAGACCGCCGGGCTTGGCCGCCGCGTCGAACAGCGCGACCTCGTGGCCCAGCATCGCCAGCCGGTGAGCGCAGGACAGGCCCGCCGGGCCCGCGCCCACCACGGCGACGCGCTTGCCGGTCGGCGCGGCGCGGCTGAACGGATGCGCGTTGGCCGCCATGAGCGTGTCGGTGGCATAGCGTTGCAAGCGGCCGATCTCGACCGGGCGACCCTCGGCGATTTCGCGGACGCAGGACTCTTCGCACAGGGTTTCGGTCGGGCAGACGCGGGCGCACATGCCGCCCAGGATGTTCTGATCGAAGATCGTGCGCGCGGCCGCCTCGGGCGTGCCCGTCGAAATCTGGCGGATGAACAGCGGAATGTCGATTGCGGTCGGACAGGCGGTGACGCAGGGCGCGTCGTAGCAGAAATAGCAGCGGTCGGCCGCGACCATGGCCTCGTGCGCATCCAGCGGAGGATGAAGATCACTCAAGTTCGCAATCAACTGCGCCTCGGGCAAGCGGCCCGGATGGATCCCTTCGCTCCAGATACTGATCTTCATGGCTACCCTTCTCTTTTCACCGTCCGACCCTACTGAACCGCGAGGCGGGCGGGATCCTGAGCGGTCAGGCACCCGCTGAGGCGACCCCGCTTGCCCCACATTGAGGCGAAATCCTCGTGTCGCGCCAGTTTTTTCGGCAACCGCCCGGCCTGCCCCGTTCCAGGGTCGGATCACGCACCGCGGATAAGCGGTCCGCCGCCGGCACGGGAGGCTGCCCCGGCATCCCGGAACATTCGCGCACCGCACTCGTTTTCCTGACAACTTTCATTTCAAGGAGCGAAACAATGGTGACGACAGTCGGACAGGAAACCAGTGCAGCGAAACTGATCGAGAACTGCATGATCCTCGAACATGACGCCATCGCGGCCTACGACACGGTCATCGCGCGACTGGAGAGCCCGGAATACCGCGCGCAGATCGAAAGCTTCAGGAACGACCATCAGCAGCACCTCCAGGAGCTGAACCTCTTCGCCACGGAACATGGGGTGACGGCTCCGACCGAGGGCGACATCAAGCAGATGCTGACGACCGGGAAGGTCAAGCTTGCCGACATGGCCGGCGGTGACGGCGCGATCCTAAAGGCGATGAGCAGCAACGAAAGCGACACCGTCGCGGCCTACTCGAACGCGGCCAGCAACCAGGAGCTGCCGCCGAAGATGCTTCCCATGGTCGAAAAGGCCCTGGCGGATGAGAAGCGCCACAAGGAATGGATGGAGAGAACGGCCGCCCACGCCTGACTCTTCCCGCCAGAGCCGTCGAGGCGGAAGCGTGGACTCATCGGCTCCGGATTGTCCCGATCACCCCAGGGCGCTGGGGTGACCGGTTCGGTAGTTGGCGCCGGCTTCGGGGCGGGTTAAAGATCCCGTCCTCTCCCTTTGCCTGGATCACCGATGCCCTCCGATGCTTCCGCCCAGATTGTTCGACTCATCGCCAGCGATATCGGCGCCCGCCCCAATCAGGTGACCGCCGCGATCGCCCTTCTGGATGGCGGTGCGACGGTTCCGTTCGTCGCGCGCTATCGCAAGGAGGCGACCGGCGGCCTCGACGATACGCAGCTGCGCAACCTCGGGGATCGGCTGGGCTACCTGCGCGAGCTCGAGGCGCGGCGGGCGACGGTGCTCGGCAGCATTCGCGAGCAGGGCAAGCTGACCGATGATCTGAGGGCGCAGATCGAGGCGGCCACGACAAAGGCGGTGCTCGAGGATCTTTACCTGCCCTTCAAGGCCAAGCGCCGGACCAAGGCCGCCATCGCGCGCGAGCGCGGGCTTGAGCCGCTGGCCGACGCGATCCTGTCGGATCGGCGTGCCTCGCCCGAGACGCTGGCGGCCGGCTACATCACCGAAGATGTGCCCGACACTAAGGCCGCCCTGACCGGCGCCCGCGACATCCTGGCCGAACGGCTGGCCGAGGACGCGGGGCTCATCGGCCGGCTGCGAGGATTCATGCAGAAAGACGCGTTCCTGACTGCCCGCGTGGTCGAGGGGCAAGAGGAGAAGGGCGCCAAGTTCTCGGACTACTTCGCCCATAGCGAGCGCTGGTCGGCGGTGCCGAGCCACCGTGCGCTCGCCATGATGCGCGGCAGCTCCGAAGGGGTGCTGAACCTCGACATCGCACCGGACCCCGAGACCGGGCGCGATAAGGCCGAGCGCATGGTTTCGGCCGCTCTCGGCATCACAGGCGATATGCCGGGCGACGTGTGGCTGCGCGGCGTGGCCGGCTGGACGTGGCGCACGAAGCTCAGCCTTTCGATGATGCTCGACCTCATGGCCGAGCTTCGCCGCAGCGCGCAGGAAGAGGCGATCCGCGTCTTCGCCCGAAACCTCAAGGACCTGCTGCTGGCAGCCCCCGCGGGCGCGCGGCCGACGCTGGGACTCGATCCCGGCATCCGTACGGGCGTGAAGGTCGCCGTAGTCGATGCGACGGGCAAGGTACTGGACACCGGGACGGTCTACCCGTTCCAGCCGAAGAACGACGTGCGCGGCACACAGGCCACGCTGGCGACCTTGATCCGCAAACACGGGGTCGAGCTGGTCGCCATCGGCAACGGCACCGGCAGCCGCGAGACGGAGAAGCTCGTGGCCGACCTGCTGTCCAACCTGCCGGGGACGAAACCCACCAAGGTGATCGTGTCCGAGGCCGGTGCCTCGGTCTACTCCGCCTCCGAGCTTGCGGCGCGCGAGTTCCCGGGCCTCGATGTGTCACTCCGCGGCGCAGTCTCGATCGCGCGGCGACTTCAGGACCCGCTGGCCGAGCTCGTGAAGATCGAGCCGAAGGCGATTGGCGTGGGCCAGTACCAGCACGACGTCGACCAGCACCGCCTTGGACAGGCTCTCGACGGGGTGGTCGAGGATGCCGTGAACGCGGTCGGTGTGGATGTGAACATGGCCTCGGCCCCCCTGCTCGCCCGCGTCTCGGGCGTCGGCCCCGCGCTGGCCGAGGCCATCGTCACCGTCCGCAACGAGAAAGGCGCCTTCCGCAAGCGCAAGGACCTGCTGGCCGTCCCGCGCCTCGGACCCAAGGCTTTCGAGCAGTGCGCCGGCTTCCTGCGGATCGCAGACGGCGACGAACCGCTCGACGCCTCGGCCGTCCACCCCGAGGCGTACGGCCTCGCTCGGCGCATCGTGAAGGCCTGCGGCACCGATCTGAGGACGCTGATGGGGGACGAGGCACGGCTGCGCGCCCTCTCACCCGAGGATTTCGTAGACGACACGTTCGGCCTGCCAACCGTGCGCGACATCCTGTCAGAGCTCGCCAAGCCGGGCCGCGACCCCCGCCCCGACTTCAAGACGGCAAGCTTTGCCGAGGGTGTGGATGATATCAAGGACCTCAAGCCCGGCATGCAGCTTGAGGGGACGGTGACGAACGTGGCTGCCTTCGGCGCGTTCGTGGATATCGGCGTTCACCAGGACGGGCTTGTTCATGTCTCGCAACTTGCAGACCGGTTCGTCAAAGACCCGCACGAGGTGGTCAAGGCCGGCGACGTGGTGAAGGTCCGCGTGGTCGAGGTCGACATCCCCCGCAAGCGCATCGGCCTGTCCATGCGCCGGGACGGCGGAGGGGCGAACGACCGGCCGAAGCCCGAGGCGAACCGCCCGCGCGACGGCAAGGGCGGCCGGACTACCTCTTCTCCGGGGCCAAAGAAGACCGAGACCGGCTCGTTCGGAAACGCGCTGCTCGACGCCATGAAGCGAAAGTGACGGCCGAGGTGCCCCAGATCAAGGCCAGCTGAAACCGATGCGCTCCTCAGGACATGGCGGTTTCCTCGGCAGCCATCAGGTCCGGCCACGGGGCACGGATCGCATCGGCGATATGGGGCGTGATCGGGGGCGAGACGAGATCGGCATGCCGGCAGTCAAGCGAGATGCGCGCGAGGGACCGCGTATAGGGCGCCCAGAGCCCGGCGTGGTGCGGTGTGCCCGCCTGATCGCGCAAAGCCGCGACGTGGACGGTTGGCGTGCGCACTGCGACTTCCCGGTGCGCACGCACCAGGACATTCGTCGCGCGAACCGAGCGTACGATGCCGCGCTGCACCGCGACGGGAAGCTGGCCAAGGGCATGACCTTCCTGCCTCAGGAAACCCATGATCGCCTCGGGCGTCTCGAGTTCCGCATGATCATCGGGGTCGTAGCCGGCGATGGCGAGGAGCGCGCGCAGCGCCTGCCCCTCGTCCGGTTCCGGCTGATCGCGCCAGCACTCGGACGGGTAGGCGTCGAGCAAGATCAGACGCTGGACCGGCAGCCCGCGTCGCTCGGCCTCGGCCGCCATCGCGTGGGCGATGATCCCCCCGAGCGACCAGCCGAGCAAGATGAAGCCACCATTCGGGGCGGTGTTTTCGACCCGATCGACATAGGTCCGGGCGAGGTCTGACAGGCTCACCGGATCAGGCGCATCCGGAGTGAGGAGCGGCGACTGCAATCCGTTCACCGGCCAATCGTCCAAGGCCTGCGCCAGCGTTCGATAGCACCACGCGAGGCCGCCGGCGGGATGAACGGCGAAGACCGGCGCGGCATCAGCTGCTCCGGTGGACAGACGGATCACCGGCCCCAGCCCTTGGTCCGGCGCATCCCGCGACTCGAGCACCTTCGCCAGATCGGCGAGCACGGGCGTCTCGAGGATCGTGCCGAGCCCCGGATCGAAGCCCAACTCTTCCTCGAGGCAGAGCGTTAGCCGCACCGCCCGAAGCGAGTCGCCGCCCGCCAGGAAGAAGTCCGTCGTTGCCCCCGCCGGAATGCCCAGGATCTCGGCATAAAGCCGGGCAAGCAGGCGCTCGGTTTCGGACACCAGCTCGCGCGCGTCGCTGTCGGCGGCACCCTTGGGCGCGGGAAGCGCCTTCCGGTCGAGCTTGCCCGTCGGCGAAAGCGGCAGGTGGTTCAGGACGATCACGTGAGCCGGGACCATCGCCTGCGGCAGTCTGTCGGCCAGCGCGGCGCGGATTGCGGCCGGGTCGCCCTCACGCTGTTGCACCACGTAAGCGACGAGTTGCGCACCGTCGCGCAGGATGACCGCCGCCCGTTCGACCATCCCGGTGTCGATCAACGCGCGCTCGATCTCGGCCGGTTCGACCCGGGCACCACGCACCTTGATCTGGTCGTCCGCGCGCCCAACGAAGGTCAACACGCCAGCCTCGTCCGAGACGGCGAGGTCGCCGGTGTTGTACATCCGCTCGTCCGGATGAAAGGGGTCCGGCAAGAACCGTTCGGCGGTCAGCTCCGGCTGTCCCAGATACCCCCGCGCAAGCTGCCGTCCCGCCAAGTGCAGACGACCCGGTACGCCGTCCGGAACCGGCCGGCCCGCAGAGTCCAAAAGGTAGCACCGCGTGTTCCACGCCGGTCGGCCGATCGGCACGCTGAAGCCGGCATCGCCCGCGATCGCCTCGTGAGAGGTTACATCGACCGCCGCCTCGGTCGGTCCATAGAGGTTGTGCAGTCGGCCGTCGATCCGCGTGCGGAACTGTTCGGCAAGCCGGGCCGGCAGCACTTCGCCGCTGGCAAAGACGTGGCGGACACTCAGGCCGGCGGAGGCTGGCGCGGAAAGGAACAGGTCAAGCATCGAAGGCACGAAATGCAGCGTCGTGATCCGGTGCGTGCGGATCAGGTCGGCCAGCGCGGCGGGGTCACGATGCGCGCCGGGTGGTGCCACGACAAGGATCGCGCCCGCCAGGATCGGCAGAAAGAACTCCCAGACCGAGACGTCGAAGATCGGGGGCGTCTTCTGCAGGATACGGTCGCCGGGGCCGATGTCGTAGGTGTCACGCATCCACAGAAGGCGGTTCACGATGGCCCGGTGCTCGACCACGACGCCCTTCGGCGTACCGGTCGAACCGGAGGTGAAGAGGACATAGGCCGGATCTGTAGGCCGGATCGGCGCCGGATCAGCCTCGGGACCAGCGGCGCGGGCGTCGAGGCGGGGCAGGTCGCCGGCGGCGAAACCCGGTTCGGCAATCAGCGCTGCCGGCTGGCTGCGCGTCAGGATGCCTTCGCGGCGGGCGCTTTGGTCGGCGGGGTCGAGGGGCAGGAACGCGGCCCCCGCACGCAGGGTACCGACGAGCGCAACGACCAACTCGATCGACCGCGGCAGCGCCACCGCAACGATATCCCCCTGTCCGATCCCCCGCGCCGCCAGCCGCCGCGCGAGGGCGCGGGTCTCGGCATCAAGTTGCGCGTAGGTGAGCGTCTCGTCCCCGCAGTTCAGCGCGGGCGCCTCGGGGTTGGCGCGCATCCCGGCCTCGATCAGGACGGTCAGGGTCGTCTCCGGCACCTCGTGCGCGGTCGCGTTCCGGACGTGGATATGCGTCTGCGCCTCGGCCGGCGTCAGCGTCGGCACCTCGACCAGCCGCTGTGCGTCGAGGGCCGCGCCCAGAAAGGCGGCGAGGCGACGTGCGTGGATCGCCGTCTCTGCGTCCGAATAGAGGGCCGTGTTCGTGTCCACCTGCAGCACGAGCCCCGATGCGGGATGGCCGCGGTAGCAGAAGGTCACGTCGTCCACCGATCCCGCGCCGAGGATCTCGAGCCGTGTGCGGCAGCCATGCAGCTCGGGGCAGGCGTCGAACGGCAGAATGTTGACCAGCGGCCCCCAAAGCCGCCGCCCCGCCCCGATCCGCCCCAGTTCGCGCTGCAGAACCTCGCCGCGGTAGCCGGCGTTCCGACGCATGGCCGCGAGTTGTCCCGAAACAGCGCAGAGCCAATCGGACAGGGACGCGCCCTCATCTATCGCAAGGTGCAGCGGCAGGACGTTCACCCGCGTGGCCGGCACCCGCGCCACCCGGCCCATGCGGTTCTGCAGCGGGATGCCGAGGACGACCTCTGCCGCCTCGTCCCGCGCGGCTGACGGCACATGGCGCGCGACGTAGGCGCCCGTCAGCGCGGTCAGCACTTCGGTCCAATCCGCACCCGCCGCCTCTGCCTGGCGCACCAGCGCAGCGCACAGATCAGAGGGAAGCAGAGTTTTGGCGCGATGGAACCAGCGGCCGTCGCCGCCCGCAGGGCCGCGGCTCATGCTTGCGACCGGCGGCAGATCAGCCAGCGTGGCGTGCCAGTGATCCCGTTGGCGCAGGCGGGCGGGAGAGTTGGCAAATCGCGCCTCTTCTTCCAGCGCGCGTGCGTATGGCGCCAGCGCTTGGCCCCTGTCGGTGTTCGTCACGATCGCGTTGTAGAGTGCGGCGAGACGCCGGGTCACCTGCACCATGGCCTGTCCGTCTGCCGCGATGTGGTGGATGCGCTCGGTCAGGATGTGGCGCTGAGGGCCAAGCCTCCATAGCGTGAAGCCGGCGACGGCCCCGCGAGTGAGGTCCATCGATGTCCGCGCTTCGACCTCGATCTCGTCGGCCACGTCCGACGCGGCGGCGCCGGTCCTGTCGCGAAGGACGAGCACAGGCGCGCCGTCCGGCTCGATCCAGTGCGCGGGCCCGTCAGGCGCGTCGGCCACGCGCATCGCAAGGCTTTCGGCCTCGCGGCCAAGGGCGGTGACGGCGTCGGCCATTGCCGCGGCGTCGAGCGGCCCATCGATGTGGAGCGCCTGCCCGGTGACGAAGACGGGACTCTCCGGGTCGCGGCGCTGCGCGTACCAGATGCCCGACTGCGCCTCGGTCAACGGCCAGCGCGCCGTCATGCCCGGCCATCCCGCACGATCGCCCACCACTCCGCGAGCGTCTCGGCCTCGTAGAGCCGGGCGGGTTCGATTGACGGCTGCACCTCTTCCCACCGCATCAACAGTTGCATCAGCGCGACCGAGTCTAGGCCCAGATCGCCGAGGTGGTCGTCATCCGCGATCTCCTCGGGCGGAATCCGCAGAGCCTCGGCTATGTCGAGCCGCATCGTCTCGAGGGTCAGGGGCTGGGTCGGTTCGGTCATTGGCTGCCTCACTTGTTGCTGTCTGCTCCCCCAGAACCTCGTCCCGCAGCATGTCGCGCAGTTCCCGGCGGCTGATCTTGCCGACGGCCGTGGTGGCGAACGCATCGACGAAGCGGATCTCGTCTGGGATCTTGAACGCGGCGACCTCACGCCCGCGCATGTAGCGGCGAATATCGGCGGCTCGCGGCGGGCCACCTTTCGGCCGGATGAACGCGCAGGAGCGTTCGCCCAGCCGTGCATCGGGGATGGAAACGACGACTGCGTCGAACACGTCCGGGTGGCCGAGCAACAGGTCCTCGACTTCCTCGGCCGAGATCTTTTCGCCCGAGCGGTTGATCTGATCGTTCGCCCGTCCCTGCACGACGAGGTGACCCGTCGGCAGTCGGACCACGATATCTCCGGTCCTGTAGAACCCGTCTTCGGTAAAGCTGCGGGCGTTTGCCGCGGGCGCAGCGTGATAGGACCGGATCGTGTAGGGTCCGCGGGTCAGCAGGTTGCCCGGCTCCCCGTCCGGCACCGGATGGCCCGCATCATCGACGACCAGAACCTCGTCGTCGGGGCTGATCGGGCGGCCTTGGCTGCCCACCACGATGTCCTCGGGATCATCGAGCCGGGTGTAGTTCACCAGCCCCTCGGCCATGCCAAAAACCTGCTGAAGTCGGCACCCAAGCAGCGGCTTCACCCGGCGGGCGCTTTCGGGCAGGAACTTGGCGCCACCGACCTGCAGGATCTGCAGCGACGGCAAGTCCGGTGTCTCTCGTTCGGCAGCATCGAGCCAAAGCAGCGCCAGCGGCGGCACGAGGCCGGTGATCGTCACGCCCTCACGCCGGATCAGGGGGAACGCCACCTCGGGGCGCGGCGACGGGGACAGAACCACCCTCGTGCGCGCATAGAGGGCACCGAAGGCGCCAGGCGAGCTCATGGTGAAGTTGTGCGCCACCGGCAGCGTCGCCATGAAGACCGAGTCCCGGTCGAGCCCGCAGATCCGGGCGCTTTCGCGCAGCGAATAGATGTAGTCGTCATGCGTGCGCGGGATCAGCTTGGGCAGTCCGGTGCTGCCGCCCGAGATCTGCAGGAAGGCCACCGCTTGCGGGTCGGGATCGGCCGGCAGCGTGGCGGTGTCGCCCTCCACGACGTCCATTGTGATTGCGCCTTCCGGGGCCGCACCCGCAACGATCACGTACGACAGGCCCGACAGGGAAAGGGCAAGGTTCGCGTGGTCGAAGCCGTCGATGCGGTCCTGCGTCACGATCGCGACCGCCTCGGACGTGGTCGCCAGGTGGGCAAGCTCGGTCCGGCGATGCGCGGGAAGAGCATAGACCGGGATCATGCCCGCCGCGAAGAGGCCGAACACGGCCGTGAAGAAGGCGGGCACGTTGCCCATCTGCACGAGCACGCGGTCGCCCGGATGCAGCCCCAGGGCCAGCAGACCAGCGCCGAAGCGTCGCGTGCGGGCGTCCAGGTCGGCGTAGCTCCAGCGCTCGGCGCCGTCGGTGATCGCCTCGCGGTCGGGGTGGTCGGCTGCACGCGCGCGAAGCATTGCGGGGAAGGTCTCGCCCCGCCAGTAGCCCCGCTCGCGGTAGCGGGTGTCGAGCGCATCGGGCCAGGTTTGGGAAAGCGGAGTCATGCGATTGGTCCGTTCGGGATGGGGCGACCGCAGCAGGTCCTGCGGTCGCCGGTCGTGTCACTCGGCCGGGGTGATGTGGCTGATCTGGTTGGAGGTCGGATCGTCCTCGCCACCCGACTTGTTGACCACGTAAACGCCGCCCGATCCATCAACCGCGAGGTGGTTCGGGGTGCTGCCAATCGCGAGGTTCGCCAGGATCTCGCCCTCGGGTGAGATTACGGCCACCGCGTCGGCCTCGCGCAGGGCGATGAAGACGTTGCCGGTGGTCGGCTCGACCACGGCGTTCAGAGGGCTCGCGCCCACATTCACCTGGCTCAGGGTCTCGCCGGTTTCGGCATCGATGATCGACACCGCGTCGTTGCCCTGCGCAACCGTATAGAGGCGCGTTGCGTCGGGCGTGGCGGCCAGACCGATGGTGTTGACCGAATTATCCACGGCGAAGCCGCCCGTCTGGGTGTCGGTGGCAAGGTCCACCACGGCCACCTCTTCGCTGCGCAGGGACGAGACGAAGAGCTTGCCAGCCTGTTCCGCAACCGAAAGGCTCGCCGCGGCAAAGTTCTGACCGCGCCGGGCGGAGTCAAGCTCGATCACCCTCACCTCTTCGAGCGTCCCGGTGTCGAAGACATGAACCCGCGGCTCGAACGTGGCCGAGACATAGACCTTGCCGTCATGCGCCACGGCATCACGGGGGTGGCCAACGGTCTCGGGGTCGAACTGCTTGATGAGGCTCAGGTCTTCGGCATCGTAGACCGCGATCGTATTCTGGCGGGTGTTCGTGACCCAGACCTGCCCCGCCTCTTCGGCAACGCCGACCCCATAGACGGCGAAGACGCCGCCGTCGCTGCCATCCTCGCGCGCCGGTGCCTTGGACGGAGTCACTTCGGCCAGAAGCTCCAGCGTTTCCGGATCCACCTTGGCCAGCGTGCTTTCCTGGACCGGCGGACGCCCGACGGCGCCGGTCACGTAGATCGCGTCCTCCGTCACCGCCACCTGGTAGGGGTTGCGAACCGACGGGGCCGAGCTGACGTCGTATCGGTCGGTGCCGATCTCGCCCAGTTCCTTCGCGATCTTCAGATCGAAGATGGTCGCATAAGGAGCGTCGCCGCCGAGTTCCACGACGACGGGGTAGAGGCCCGGCTCGGCGCTTTCGGGAATGTCCACGGTGGCGGTCAGGTTGCCCTCGGCATCCGCGGTGAAGGGCTCGCCGCCGTTCAGATCCTCGCCGTTCTGGCGCAGCGTGACGGGCTGCTCTGGGCCGAAGCCGCGGCCCGAGATCTCGGCCGTGCTGCCCGCGACGATCGGCCCGCGATCGGGGCCTGACGCCCCAAGGCGTCCGTCGAACTCGCCGACGGCGTCGAACGGCTCGGCCACCGCCATCGAGCCTGCGAGGATTACCGCCGCCGAAAGCAGCCGGCCCATAGCTTGATGGGTTTTGTTCATTCTCATCATCTTCAGCCTATCTACTTGCGTGGTTTTGGCCCTTCGGCTGCAGCGATGCTGTGGCTGTGGAGCGCCGCAGGTGCGACGCGGGGGGAACGGGCGCAGTCCCCGTATCTTTCGGTGCTCAGTTCGCCTCTTTCAGCAGGTGCCGGATGGACGCTCGGAAGGTTTCTCCGTGGCTGAGGCCGGGAAAGATCGTCGTCTCACCCGGGATTCCCGCGGCGCGTGCGGTCGCGGCGAGGGTGCCAAATGCGTCCTCGCGCAAGGCCGCACGCATCCGGGCGAGCTTCTGCGCGTTCGGGTTGCCCGGCGTGCTGGCGCGGGCGCGTTCCATCTCGCCCCGGTGGAGGTCGAGCGGTTGGTCCGGCCAATCTCCCGCAGACATCCGGCCGACGGTCCGGTCGAAGTAGCGCCCATCATTCCACCACAGGGACGGGCTGGCCGCCACGAAATGCGCGAAGGGCGCGGACGGCGTGCCAGCGGCGTAGAGGACGAAGAGGCCGCCGTAGGAGTGCCCCCAGAGCGTCAGATCGTCGGCGTCGATTGGCGCCAGACCCTCGACCCGCGGCACGACTTCCGAGGTCAGGAGGTCCAAAAACGCAGGCGCCTGCCCGCCAGGCCGGCCGCGCGGGTCGGCAAGCGGCGCTCCGCCGGCGTCGGGAGGGGTGTAGTCGCGCGCCCGCTCTTCCGAGGCGAAGCGGCGGTCGGTATCGTAGCCGACCGAGACGACCACGGGCAGCGCATCAGGATCAAGCGTCGCCAGGAAATCCGGCGTCAGCACTTCGAGCGCGGCCTGCCCGTCGAGAAGGAAGAGCGCCGCAAACCCGTCGGCCGGGGGCGTGCGGCGCGGGGTCAGGACACCGATCTCGTAGTCCGCGCCCTGCCCCGCTCCGGCGATGGTGAACGCGTCGACAGCAAACAAGTCCGACCCCGTCTCGAGGATGGTTGGCCCCAGCGGCGTCTGCACCGGCTGCGCCACGGCCGCAACGGGCAGAACGATCGCAAGGATCAGCCCGCGCACGTTCATCGCGCCGCCTCGGCCTCGAGGTCAGCCAGAAGGGGCGCCTTCTCGCGCCAGTCCTCGTACCAAGCATCGACCGCCAAGCCGAACCAGTCACGTCCGACCGACAGGACTGGAAGACCGGTATCGCGCAGGTTCTCCAGGTTCGTCTCGTCGATCTCGGCGTAGAGATCGACCATCTCGGCGATGCGTTCGTCGAAGATCTGCGCGACGGTTGCGCGGTCTTCCTCGGTCAGCACCTGCCATTTGCGCCCCGACGCGACGGCGGCCATGGGAAACATCATGTGCCGCGAATCCAGAATGGTACTTGCGTGACGCCAATAGCCCGAGTTCCACGTTCCCTCGTGGTCGATCTGCATCGCATCGACTTGGCCATTCGCGAAGGCATCATAGAGCGCGGGCAGCGGCATGGGCGTGGCGACCGCTCCGGCTTCGCGCCAGAAGTCCATTTCGGGCGCCAGTGGCACCGTCCGGATGCGTAGCCCGGAAAGATCTTCGACCGTCTCGGCCTCGTCGCGGGTCACCACCTGTCGCATTCCCGCGGTGCCCCAAGCCAGGCCGTGCAGTCCGAAATCGGACATGCGACCCAGCAGCGTATGCGCGACGTCACCGCTCAGCAGGCGGCCCGCCCCTTCGATGTCCTCGACGATGTAGGGCGCGTAGAAGATGCCGAAGTCGGGGTCGCGGTTCGCGAACTCCGCCGCGGTCAGCATGGCGAAATCGATGGCCCCGGTCTGGAGCTGCTGCAACATCCGGGCCTCGTTGCCCAGCTGGCCCGATGGCATCACGAGAAGCTCAACGCGGCCGTCGGTCGCCGCCGCCACGTCCTCGGCGATCGTCTCGGCCGTCTTGGTCCATTGGTGGGACGGCGGCGTGATCAGGCCAAGGCGGTACTCTTCGGCAACCGCGGGAAGAGCGGTCGCGAGGGCAAGCGCGAGGATGGCGAGGCTCTGTTTCATGTGAGTTTCCTCTTGGTCATCGGAAGAACGCGAGAAGACCCAGCGCAAGACCGGGCCACAGGACGAGAACGGCAAGCACGCCAAGCACGCCCGCAAGGTACGGCAGGACCAGCCGCGCGAGGCGGTCTGCGGGCACGTCGTTCTGCATGGCCGCCGTGAACAGCCCCACGCCCACGGGGGGCGTCAGCAGGCCGACCGTCAGGTTGATGCAGGCGATCAGCCCGAAATGGACGGGGTCGATCCCGTAGATGTCGGTCGCCACGGGCAAGAGCACGGGCACGACGAGGATCAGGCACGGCAGCGGGTCCGAGATCATTCCCATGCCCAGCAGCAACAGGTTCACGAGCCCGAGAAAGACGATCGGGTTGTCCGACAGTCCCGCCAGCCAGGTCGAGACGGTCGCCGGCAGCCCCTCCCACGCGGCAACCCAGGCATAGAGACCCGCGGCCGCCACGAGAAACAGGATCGTGCCGGTCGTCAGGGCCGTCGACAGCAGGGCGCGCCAGATGTCGGGCAGGGACATCTCGCGGTAGAGGCCAAGGCCCAGCAGCAGGACAGCCGCGATGGCGACCACGCCCGCTTCGGCCGGCGTCGCGTAGCCCAGCAGGATCGCCCCGATCATCGCGCCGGGCACCGCCAGCGCCGGCAGCGCCGCAGCCGCGGTCCGCCCCGGGTTCGCCGCAGCAGCCCCGCGCGGCGCGGGGGCGGAACCATGTGCAGACGACCACCACGTGATCGCAGCGAAGACGCCCAGCATCGCCAATCCCGGCCCCACACCGGCGAGGAAGAGGTCGCCTATCGGCACCTGCGCGATCACCCCATAGACGATGAGCAGCATCGACGGCGGCAGGACCGGCGCCAGCAGGCCGCCCGCGGCCGTGATGGCGGCGGCCATATCGCGCGGATAGCCCGCCCGCTCCATTTCGGGGACGGCGAGACGCGACATCAGCGTGATCTGCGCGATGGTCGAACCCAGCACCGCCGCCATCAGCGCATTGGCAAGCAAAGTCGTCTGCGCCAGACCGCCACGCGTCCGGCCGATGCACAGCTCGGCCAGCGCGAACAGCCGGCGGCCTGCGCCGCTGGCGTTCATCAGCTCGCCCAGCAGGATGAAGATCGGCAGCGCAAGCAGTCCATAGCTTTCCATCCCGGCATAGAGCTGCTGCGGGAGGCTGAGAAGCAGGACCGCGTTGCCCCCCAGCACGATCTGCAGCACCGCGCCGCAAATCATCGCGAAGGCCACCGGCATCCCCAGAAGCAGAAGAAGCGCGAAGGTCAGAAGGCTCAGCATGGCCCGCCCCGGATCATTCGCGCCACCATGTGCAGCATGGCGCCAACCGTCGCGGGGACCATGGGCAGCCAGAACCAGACCTTCGGGACGCCAAGGGTCATGGTCGGTTCGGAATAGACGAAGTTCGCCGTCTCGCGCGCCAGGTCCTGCCCGCCGAAGCGCAAGAGGCCCACGGGGTCCAGCCATATCCACAGGCAGCCCGCGAACACCGTCACGGCCAGCAGAAGCACCGCGTCCACAGTGCGGCGGAACCGCTGCCCCATGCGACGCGAGACGATGTCCACTGTCATGTGCTTGCCCCGCGCCAGCGCCGCCGAGGCCGCGAAAAAGGCCGAGCCCGCGACAAGGTAGATCGACAATTCGTCGCTCCAGATCAGGGGGCGGCCGGCGGACCGCGCCAGCGCCGCGGCGGCCATCCAGGCCAGCATCGCAGTCAGAAGCACGGCCGAGAGACCAAGCTCGATCCGCGCGAGCGTCGCCTCTGCGCGCAACAGACGTGCGACGATCGTTCCGTTTCCTGTCAAACTGTCGCTCCCAGCCGCAAGGACTCGGTCCCGCCCGTGCAAATCGGGCGGGACGGCTCATCCCCGTTCAGAACGTCCGGGTCAGGCCGAAGTAGAAGGCGCGCCCGGGCTCGTTGTAGGTGTTGGCACCCTCGCCCGACCGCAGGATCCGCTTGTCCAGAAGGTTGGTGATGCCGGCCTTCAGGTTGGTGCCGTTGTCGAAGGCGTAGTTCACCCCGAGGTTGACCAGCGTGTAGGGATCGCGGTCCTCCAGATCATCCTCACCCGCGGGAATACCCATGGTGGCGTTGTATTCCGCTGCCTCGATCTTCCCGTAGTGGGTCAGGGACGGAATGATCTTGAGGTGATCGGTGGCCTCGAACTCGAACGAGCCGTTGATCGTGTATTCCGGCACCAGCGACAGGGGCACTTCGATCACTCGGTCGGGAAAAATCTCGCCCGACGAGGTCGTGCCCCCCTCGATTTCGAGTGTCTGCCTCGAGTTGATCATGTAGGTCGCGTTGACCGACAGGCGGGCACGCTCGCCCACCGGCGCAGCGAAGTTGCCCTCAAGCCCCTCGACCTGGGAATCCGGGACGTTCATCCACTGGAAAAGACGTGCGTTGCTGACACCGCGGAAGCCGGGCACAGCCACCCTGCCGACCTGCTCGGTTCCCGACTGGATCTTGTCGTGATAGTCGTTGTGGAAATAGGTGAGCGTGGCGTTCACCCCGCGGTCATTGTTGTAGGCGACCCCGATCTCGGAGTTGATCGACGTTTCCGGATCCAGGTCCGAGTTGCCCAGGACGTAGCACGGCCCGTCGACGTAGTAGGGATAGGGGCACCCCCTTCCGCGCGTGACATAGACGTACTTGTCCGACAGCTGATAGAGAGACGGCGCCTTGAAGGCCCGTGCGACGCCGCCCTTCACGGTCCAGTTCGGCGTGATCTCATAAGCTGCGTTCACGCCGCCCGACAGGTTGGTACCGAACGTATCCGCGAAATCCACGCGCGCCGACGGCGTGAGGGTCAGGCGGTCGGTCGCCTCGATATTCTCCTCGACGTAAAGGCCGAAGGTGGTCTGGTCCGTGACCCCGTCGGCCGTCGAGGTGTCGATGCTGCCATCAAGCGCCTCGATCGACGAGAAGGAGTTGTATTCCGTGATATCCAGCTGTTCCCAACGCAGTTCCGCCCCGAGGGTCAGCGCTGCCGGCCGGCCGAACGCGTTGTGGTCGATATAGGTCTCGCTGCGCCCGGTCACCGCATCGAGGATCGCCTCGTCCCACTCGGTCGCGGTCGCGATCGCGCCTTCGCCGCCACCCGCGGCGCCTTCGCCCAGGCGCCGGTTCAGCGTGTGCTCGTATTGCAGGTAGCTATGCGTGTCGCCCCAGCCATAGGTCCCCGTGTGGGTCAGGGCGAGCGTGCCGCGGTTGACCTCGTTGGTGGTGTCGCCGTCCTCGGCCAGTTGCTCGATGAGCGTCTCGCCATCCTCGGAAAGCCCGCCGCCCAGCTGCGTGTCGCCGGCGAAGATGTTCTCCTGCTGGGAATAGCCGAGCTCGAGGCCGAACGTGTTGGCGGTATCGGACTCCCATGAGAGCAGGACGCTGGCGTCCCGATTGACGACCCCCTCGCTTCCGGCGTCGTAGCTGCAGACCACTTCGCCGGCCCGGTTCTCTGCGCAGGTGGCAGCTTCGGCGTTGATGTCGGGATCGTCCGCGCCGGTCCTGTTGTAGTTCCCGGTGAAGCGCAGCGCGACGTCCTCGCTGAGGCGCTTGTTCCACAGCACGTTGTAGCGCTGCGTCATGCCTTCCAGGTCGCTTTCGGGCATGTCGAAACCGGCGCCGAGTTGCAGCAGATCCGCATCCGGCTGCTTGGTGATGATGTTGACCACGCCACCCGCGGCACCCGAGCCGTAGCGCGCCGCCGCCGGGCCGCGGATGACCTCGATCCGCTCGACCATTTCAGGCGGCACCCAGTTCGTGTCGCCGCGGCTGTCACGCTCGCCCGACCGCCCGATCTTGACCGAGGTGCGCGACAGAACGGGGCGGCCGTCGACCAGGATCAGGACGTTCTCCGGCCCCATGCCGCGAATGTCGATCTGGCGCTGGTTCCCGCGCTGCCCAGAGGGCGAGGTGCCGGTCAGGTTTACACCGGGCATCTTGCGGATGATCTCGGCCAGGTCGTTCACGACCGGCCGTTCCTCGATATCCTCTTCGGTGATCGTCGACACGCCGAGCGCCTGCTTGATCTGCTCCTCCGCGGTCAGGACGATCGTTCCCAGCTCGTAAAGGCCGGTTTCGGAGGTCGGTTCGACCAGTTCCGAATCCGCGGCGACATCCGCCACCTGGGCGAATGCAGGCGCGAAGTTGGCGAAGGAGGTCAATACGAGGGCGGTGCCAGACACAAGCCGAGCGCGAGATGGAGACATGCTCAATCTTT
The DNA here is from genome assembly GCF_042089775.1 of Palleronia sp. Lineage (NCBI taxonomy): Bacteria > Pseudomonadati > Pseudomonadota > Alphaproteobacteria > Rhodobacterales > Roseobacteraceae > Palleronia > Palleronia sp. The sequence goes on along the minus strand of NZ_JBELKF010000022.1, from coordinate 19,325 downwards.
CTCTTACAGCGATTTCGGGAGGGGCTGGCGTCAGCTGGCTCGGCTTCATCTAGAACACCGCGCGCCGGAGGGACAAGACCCAAACCGACGCCCAATGGAGCCTGTGTCGAAGTCACACCGGGAGAAAGTCGCAGCCGAAGGCGACCAGCTCGGCCATGCAGGTGCCCTTGGCAGGAGTCAGCAGCGCAGCCCCTACACGAGCGCACTCCCGCGATCCGGCGAGGCGATAACGGACGCGGGACCGCTAAAGGGGGGGGGGATCCGCCTGCTCTTTCTGATGGCGCAACGCCGCCGCCCTTCAGACGCTCACGGACGGCTGCCTCGGGCGTTGGTCACGATGGGTCAGCCTGCCGACACGTCTTCCACCGCCAGCCTGGCCATCTGCATGATCGCATCCCGGGTGCACGCCACTGCGATGAACCGGCCGTTATGGCAGAACTTCGCACCTTTCACGCCCGAAGCGGCTTCAAGGGCTTTATCCGTCAGCCCCGCCCAAGCCGCTGGCAGATCAGCGCGGGCTTCGAACGTGTTTTCGCCTGTGCGGATCGTGGTCAGCGCCCAATCCGTGCCGCGTGGATGAACGACAAACAGAAGATGATCGGCGCCTGCCGCCTCGATCCCGGCGCGAAAGGGCATGCCCATCGGCAACTCCAGGACACGATCTTGGCCTGCCGCCTCGATCGCCGCCGCGACGATCCCTTGGGCGCGCAATTTCGCGGCCTCGCGGCGGATCGCGGCTTCGACGAAGGCGGCAGCAATCGGCAGCGCGGCGGCGAAGGCGCGGTCGTCCGCGTCCTCGTCCGGATCGTCGAATACCGGCTTGAGCGTCTCGAGCAGCGCGGGCAGCGTCAGCCCGGCAAAAAGCGGCCCCGCTTCCGACGGATTCACCGCGCCATTGTCCATCAGATCGATGGGTAGCACAAAGTCGCGGTCGAAGGAGGCGTGGACTGCGCCGATATCATGCTCGGGCACGGCCAGGGCGCGCAGATAGTCCCGCCCGTACCGGGCCCAGATCAGACCGAAGGAGCTGAAGGGCTGGCCATCCTCGCGCAGGGGATTTGGCTTCTGATGATGATCAAAGATCCCGGCCTCGGCGTCGAACTGGCCGCCGACGTCATAGATGATGCGCCCGTCCGCCGGAGCGATCCAGGCGGCGTCGCGGCTGCGGACCAACTGCGCCGTCGGGAAAAGGCGCGTGAGTATGACCGACGACAGAAGCTCGTCGGCGTGAAACCCGCCGGAATGCGTGACGAGGTGAGTGATGGTCATGGATGCCCCTCAAATAAAACGGGCGACCATCAGGCCGCCCTTTGTGCATTTCCCCGGATCGCTCGCCTTCAGAACCCGCTGCTGACTATCGGAGCGTCAGTGCGTCCAGGCACCACGCCGCGAGGTGGCAAAGTTCTCGCCATAGCCGCCGGTGCGGACGTTGGCGCGGCGCTTCTTGGGCAGCGTCACGATCACGTCGATGCCATGCGCCTCGGCGTAGTCGAGCGCCTCTTCCTTCGTGGGAAACCGCAGGCTGACCTGCGCCTGGGTGTCGTGCGACGATGTCCAGCCCATCAGCGGCTCGATCCGCTTGGGCGTGTCGGCCGTAAACTCGAGCACCCACTCCCGGGTCTTGGCCATCCCCGAGGACATGGCCGTCTTGGTGGGCTGGTAGATGCGCGCGGTCATCGGTCGCCTCCTTCTCTGGTTGCTCGACATATGAGAAATCGCGCGGCGCGGCGCAAGTCTTCGTGACAGCCGCGCGACGCCTTCGACACCGCTTGCACCGCGCCCGCGCGCGCATATCTTCACGCCATGCACAACAATCGCCCCGATCAGATGCCCGTCCTGCTGCACGCCCCGGCGCCGGACGTGAAGACGCGCGAAAAGCTTGAAGGCGGCATCGCCTTCCGCATGAACAGCACGTTCCAGCCGGCGGGGGACCAGCCGACAGCCATCGCCGAATTGTCCGAGGGCGTGCGCAATGGCGAGCGCGACCAGGTCCTGCTGGGCGCGACCGGCACCGGCAAGACCTTCACCATGGCCAAGGTCATCGAAGAGACGCAGCGCCCGGCCATCATCCTCGCGCCGAACAAGACGCTGGCGGCCCAGCTTTACGGCGAGTTCAAGGGGTTCTTCCCCGACAACGCGGTCGAGTATTTCGTCAGCTACTACGACTATTACCAGCCGGAAGCCTACGTGCCGCGGTCGGACACCTTCATCGAGAAGGAATCCCAGATCAACGAGCAGATCGACCGGATGCGCCACTCCGCCACGCGGGCGCTGCTGGAACGGGACGACGTCATCATCGTCGCCTCGGTGTCGTGCATCTACGGTATCGGCTCGGTCGAGACCTACGGCGCGATGACGGTCGACCTGCATACCGGCAACGACTACGACCAGCGGCAGGTGATGGCCGACCTCGTCGCCCAGCAATACCGCCGCAACGACCAGGCGTTCCAGCGTGGCAGCTTCCGCGTGCGGGGCGATGTGGTCGAAGTCTGGCCCGCCCACCTCGAAGATCGCGCGTGGCGCCTGTCCTTCTTCGGCAATGAGCTGGAGTCGATCGTCGAGTTCGATCCACTGACCGGCGAGAAGGTGGACAGCTTCGAGCGGGTCCGCATCTACGCCAACTCGCACTACGTGACGCCGCGCCCGACGATGAAGCAGGCGATCAACGGCATCAAGAAAGAGCTGCGGATCCGGCTCGACCAGCTTGTGGGCGACGGCAAGCTCCTCGAGGCGCAGCGGCTCGAGCAGCGGACGAATTTCGACCTCGAAATGCTCGAGGCGACCGGCGTCTGCAACGGGATCGAGAACTACTCGCGCTACCTGACCGGCCGTGCCCCGGGTGAGCCGCCCCCTACCCTGTTCGAGTTCATCCCCGACGACGCGCTCGTCTTCGCCGACGAAAGCCACGTTTCGGTTCCGCAGATCGGCGGCATGTACAAGGGCGACTTCCGGCGCAAGATGACGCTGGCCGAGCACGGGTTCCGCCTGCCCTCGTGTATGGATAACCGCCCCCTGAAGTTCGAGGAATGGGACGCGATGCGGCCCCAGTCGGTCTTTGTCTCGGCCACCCCCGCCGCCTGGGAGATGGAGCAGTCAGGCGGCGTCTTCACGGAACAGATCATCCGTCCCACCGGCCTTCTGGACCCGCAGGTCGAGATCCGCCCCGTCGAGATGCAGGTGGACGACCTGCTGGACGAGATTCGGCGCGTCAGCCAGGCTGGCTACCGGACGCTCGCCACCGTGCTGACCAAGCGCATGGCCGAGGATCTGACGGAATACCTGCACGAGCAGGGCATCAAGGTCCGCTACATGCACTCGGACATCGACACCATCGAGCGGATCGAGATCCTGCGCGACCTGCGCCTCGGCGCCTTCGACGTGCTGGTGGGCATCAACCTGCTGCGCGAAGGGCTCGACATTCCCGAATGCGGGCTGGTGGCAATTCTTGATGCCGACAAGGAAGGCTTCCTGCGGTCCGAGACGTCGCTGATCCAGACCATCGGCCGCGCCGCGCGAAATTCCGAAGGGCGGGTCATCATGTATGCCGACCGCATCACCGGCTCGATGGAGCGTGCGATGCGCGAGACGGATCGCCGGCGCGAGAAGCAGATCGCCTATAACGAGCTGCACGGAATCACCCCCGCGACCATCAAGAAGAACGTCGACGACATCCTGTCGGGGCTCTACCAGGGCGACGTGGACATGAACCGCGTGACCGCGAAGATCGACAACAAGCGGGGCGGCTCGAACCTTCAGGCGGTACTTGAAGGGCTGCGCACCGACATGCGCAAGGCGGCCGAGAACCTCGAATTCGAAGAGGCTGCTCGCCTCCGCGACGAGGTCAAACGACTCGAAGCCGTGGATCTCGCGGTCTCGGACGACCCGCTTGCCCGACAATCGGCGGTCGAGGCCGCGGCCGACGCGGCGACGAAATCGGCGGGCCGTTCGACGGCGGGACGCCCGGGCCAGCGGGGTGGCAACGTCAAGCGGCGGAAAAAGTAGCCCAGGCAAGGTCGCACACCTGATCGGCGAGCGCCGTTAATCGGCGGTTTACCCTCTTGGGCGATGAAGCAAGCATGAGCCTGCTTCGCGCCCTTGTCCTCCTTTTCGCTGTGACCGCCACGGCGGCCACACCGGGCGCTTGGCCGCGTCCCGAGGGCGAGACGTTCCTGTCCCTGAAGTTCGGGAGGCAGGGCGAGACCGAAGTTCAGAGCCTCTATGCCGAGTACGGCATGACCCCCCGACTGACCTTCGGCGCTGCCGCCGACCGTTACGGCCCCAGCAGCGGCGCCGTTTCGGCTTTCAGCCGTGTGGCGCTGACGCCCGAGGGGCCGTGGCAGGTGTCGGTCTCGGCCAGCACATCGTTCGAACTGGAAGGTGGCACGCCCGAGGACCTGGCGTTCCTGCCCGGCGAGGTCCGCAACGGCGTCAGCCTGCATGTGGGCCGCGGCTTCATGATCGGCAACCGAGCCGCCTGGTTCGATGCCGAAGCGGCCCGGGACAGCAGCGGTTTGGAAGAACAGTGGCGGATGGGCCTGGTCGCCGGCGTCGCGGTGACTGACCGCAGCAAGCTCTTCGTCGAGTTCGAAGGCGCCGAGGACGAGGACGGCACGGCTCTGCGCATTGCCCCCAACGCCACCTACGCAATCGCCGAGGGGATTGACGTGACCGTGGGCTACGCCTTCGATCCAACCGGCGACACCCCCAGCCGGATCGACCTCGGGGCTTGGCTGGCGTTCTGACCCGGCGGGAGGCGGAGGGTCGCCCCGCACACCGCCGATCAGTTGGCGAGATCGCCCGCGAGCGCCCGGTCGATCAGAGCGATCGTCTCGTCCACGCCGTAAAGCGCGATGAAACCGCCAAAACGCGGCCCTTGGCTCTGGCCCAGCAGCACTTCGTAGAGCGCCTTGAACCAGTCGCGCAGCGGCTCGATCTCGTGCGCTTTGCCGACGGCAAAGACCTCGGATTGCAGCGCCTCGGCGTCGAGGCCGCCCTCCCACGCGACGAGCCGGTCGCGCAGGTCGACGATCGCGGCGCGCTCGGCCTCGGAAGGCTGGCGGAAGGTCTTCTCGGGCTTCACGAAGTCGTTGTAGTAGCGGATCGCGTAGCCCGCCGCCTGGTCGAGCTGCGGGTTCGCTTCGGGCGAGGCCTCGGGCGCATAGCGGCGGATGAAGCCCCAGAGCGTCTCCTTCTCCTCGGCGCCTGACACGCTGGCGAGATTCAGGAGCATCGCGAAGGGCACCACCATGTCCGACTGCGGTACGTCCTCGTTGCCGTGGATGTGCCAGACGGGATTATTAAGCCGCGCCGTCGGGTCCTGCTCGGGATAGGCGCGCAGCTGCTGATGGTACTCGTCCACGGCCTTTGGAATCACGTCGAAATATAGCCGCTTCGCCGTCTTGGGCTTTTGATACATGAAGTAGGCGAGGCTCTCGGGCGCGGCGTAGGTCAGCCACTCTTCCATCGACAGGCCGTTGCCTTTCGACTTCGAGATCTTCTGCCCCTTCTCGTCGTTGAAGAGTTCATAGGTCAGCGTCTCAGGGCCGGGGCTGCCCAGCGCGCGGCAGATCTTGCCCGCCTGCGTGACCGAATCGATCAGGTCCTTGCCCGACATCTCGTAATCCACGCCCAGCGCATACCACCGCATCGCCCAGTCGGGCTTCCACTGCAGCTTCACATTGCCGCCCGTCACCGGGACCTCGACCCGCTCGCCGTCGGGCTCCTCGTAGACGATCGTGCCCTTTTCGACGTTGCGCTCGAGCGTCGGGACCTGAAGGACATGGCCGGTCTTGGGGCTGACGGGCAAGAAGGGCGAGTAGGTCGCGCGCCGGTCCGGCCCGAGGGTCGGCAGCATGATCGCCATGATCTCGTCGAACTGCTCGAGCGCACGCTGCAGCGCCGCATCGAACCGGCCGCTGGCATAGTAGGCGGTCGAAGAGGCGAACTCGTACTCGAACCCGTAGCTGTCGAGGAAGGCGCGGAGGCGGGCGTTGTTGTGCGCGCCGAAGCTGTCATGCGTGCCGAACGGATCGCGCACGCGGGTCAGCGGCAGGTGTAGGTCCTCGGCCATCTGCTCCTGGTTCGGGACGTTCGTGGGCACCTTGCGGAGCCCGTCCATGTCATCGGAGAAACAAAGCAGCTTCGTCGGAATGTCCGACAGCGTCTCGAAGGCGCGGCGCACCATGGTCGTGCGCGCCACTTCGCCGAAGGTCCCGATATGCGGCAGGCCCGAGGGGCCATAGCCCGTCTCGAACAGGGCAAAGCCCTTCTCGGGCGGATGTTTCTCAAAGCGTTTGACCAGCTTGCGGGCCTCTTCGAACGGCCAGGCCTTCGAGGTCATCGCAATTTCACGCAACTCGGTCATCGCTTTCTCCACCATGGAATGCGCGTTTGCAGTATTGCCGCGGCGCGGAACCGTCAATTACCATGCACCCAACCCAGACCCCGGAGCACAGATGAACGACGTCGCCCCCAGCCTCAGCCCGCAAGACTGCCTCGTCGCGGTCATGGTTGCCGTGTCCGCCTCGGACGAGAACCTGCGGACGACCGAGCTCGTCACGATCGAGCGGATCGTCAACCACCTGCCGATCTTTGCGAAGTACGACCAGGACCGCATTCGCACCGTGTCCCAGACCGTGTTCGATCTCTTCGCCGAAGAAGACGGCCTGGACGCGCTGTTCGGCCTGATCCGCGACAACCTGCCCGAGCACCTGTTCGAGACCGCCTATGCCCTCGCCTGCGACGTGGCCGCGGCCGATGGCTCGCTCGGCGAGACCGAGATCCGGCTGCTTGAAGAGATCCGGTTCGAACTCGCGATCCCGCGGCTGAACGCGGCCGCGATCGAGCGGGGCGCGCGGGCGCGGCATTTGACGCTTTAGGTCAGGTAGGCCTTGCCCCAGCTTTCGAGTAGCTGCCGCTGGAGGTACTTCGACGACGCGATCCAGCTGCGCCCCCCTTCGGGCCGCTCGCGCTGCTCGATGGTCAGCGCGTCGCGGCGGGGGATGTCGCCGGTGAGGATCGAGAAGGCGAGTGTCCGTCCCTGCTTCGGCCCCGTCACATAGCCGGTCAGCGCGCTGACGAAATTCAGTGTGCCGGTCTTGGCCGTGACGGCAAAGCGGGTATCGTCCAGCGGGAAGGCTTTCATCAGCGGCTTCAGCACGTTGCCCTTGTGGCTTGATACCATCGCCCGCGCCATGTCCGCCGGAGACACGCGGCTGTCGTCGCCCAGCCCCGAATGATCCTCGAGCGCGACCGAGTTCAGTCCATGCTCGCGCTTCAGCCATGCGTTCATCTGGGCGGCGCTTTCGGCCAACGTTCCGATCGGCCCAACGGTCTGGGAGGCCGACAGGCCCATGACCTCGGCGGTGATGTTGGTCGAGTAGTTCAGCATGTCGGTCAGGATCGGCGGCAACACGTCGCTGCGATGGGTGTGCAGCAGCCCGCCCTTTGCGCTGTCGGCATAGTCGACCGCCCCGCCCGAGATGATGCCTTGCGACTGCGCGAGCGTCTGGAAGACTTCACCAGCATAGAGGCCGGGGAACCGGACGGGCAACCAGCGCGAGCCGCCATTGCCTAGGGCGGTGCGGGCCACGGTCCACTCGTCCATGCGCTCGCCGCGGTCGTAGGTGTAGACCGGGCCTCTCCGGTCCGCGACCTGCATCCGAGCCGTGGTCACGGCCGCCGTCTGGCGCATGCCGGGCGAGTCCATCGTCACCTCATAGTCGCCGCCCTGCCGCTCCCACCCGAAATGGACGCGGTTGTAGTTCAGGTTCAGACCGCCGATTGCGGGATTGTAGGCGACGTGGGCCGGCTGCTCTTCGTCGATTTCGCGCAGGTTCGGCAGAGCGCCGGTCCACACCCGCATCCGGCCGCCGATCTCGCGCACGCCTGCGTCCTTCAGCGCGACGGCCATGGACCGCAGCCCGTCGGTGTCGAGCGTCGGATCGCCGCCGCCGGCAAGGATGAGGTCGCCCTCGATCCGCCCGTTCGTCACGGGACCGGTCGCGATGAGCTGCGTCTCGAAGCGGTGTTGCGGCCCCAGCCGGTCAAGCGCCCACATCGTCGTCAGCGCCTTGGCGGTCGACGCCGGAGGCATCCCGACCTCGGGGTTGCGCGCCTCGAGCACCTGGCCGGTAGCCGCATCGGCCACTGTGAAGCCCACGACGCCCGTGAGGCTGGAGCGGTCGACGAGGTCATTGCCCGACGGGACGGATTGCCTGGAAGCGGGCTCCTCGCGAAGACTCTGATCGCGGTATCGGGGGCGGATCGTGCGCGGCGGAGCCTCGGCCCACGCGCCGGTTGCGCTGGCCGACAAGAGGCCCGCCAGCATGTGGCGTCTGCTCAGGCGCATGATTCCTCCGAAGTTGCCGCAGGCGATTTATGACAATAGACAGGACGATCAACCATAAGCGACTGACATTCCGATCACTTCAGTGTTTCCACCGTCCGGCCCGTCGCAGCTCCGTGGACGATTCCGCCCTGAGCGGAATATTGACGAAGGACCACGCGGGGGGCTTGGATCGTGCCAGCATGCTGGGCGGGACGCGCGCGTCCTCCAGCCGCCGCGGCGTCGGGGCGTTCAGCGCCCGCAGGCGGTCTCCGGGCCGGGCGAATATGCCGAGGGGCACGCGGCGCGCGATCTCTTCCCACCGGTCCCAGCGGTGGAAGTGGGCAAGGTTGTCCGATCCCATCAGCCAGACGAACCGCACGTCGGGATAAGTCTCTTTCAGGATCGCCACCGTGTCCGCCGTGAAGCGCGACGAGAGGCTAGCCTCGATTTCCGTCACGCGCACGCGGGGGTGGCGCATCATCTCTTGTGCCTGGGCCATCCGCCGGGGCAGCGCGGCGGGCGCGTCCGGCTTCAGAGGGTTGCCGGGCGAGACAAGCCACCAGACCCAATCGAGCCGGAAGTGCGCAAGCGCCGCGCGGGTGATCGCCGCGTGCCCGGCATGGGCGGGGTCGAACGAGCCGCCCAGAAGGCCCACGCTCTGCCCACGTCCCGCCACGGGCCATCCAGGCCGCCTCATGTCTCAGATCTTCTCATGGCGCCCTGAATACCCGTGCGTAAACCGCGACCGCAAGGCTCGGCCATGCGGCGGGTCAGGCGAGTTCTATTCGAATTGCCGGAGCGACCCGCAGGCCGCGCCAAAACGTATCATTGCGATGACCGCCTGTTGGGCATAGAACGCCTTTCGACGCGCGCGAGGCTCGGAGTCTGCGTGCCTCTCAGTCAACGGGAACCAGGAGGGACGACATGGCTGACGCAGCCGTCCAGGGCCATGGTGGACACGAGGACGATCGGGGGTTCTTCACCCGGTGGTTCATGTCCACCAATCACAAGGATATCGGCATCCTTTACCTCGTCACCGCGGCGGTGACGGGTTTCATCTCTGTCGCCTTCACGGTGTACATGCGCATGGAGCTCATGGAGCCCGGCGTCCAGTTCATGTGCATGGAAGGCGCGCGTCTCTTCCCGACCGCGACCGAAAATTGCACGCCGAACGGGCACCTGTGGAACGTGCTGATCACGGCTCACGGCATCCTGATGATGTTCTTCGTGGTGATTCCGGCGCTCTTCGGTGGCTTCGGCAACTACCTGATGCCGCTGCAGATCGGCGCGCCGGACATGGCGTTCCCGCGGCTCAACAACCTCAGCTACTGGCTTTTCGTGGCCGGTTCGGCGCTGGCGGTGTGCTCGCTTTTCGCGCCGGGCGGTAACGGGCAGCCAGGTTCGGGGATCGGCTGGGTGCTTTATCCGCCCCTGTCGACGACCGAGGGCGGCTATTCGACCGATCTCGCCATCTTCGCCGTGCACGTCTCGGGCGCGTCCTCGATCCTCGGCGCGATCAACATCATCACCACCTTCCTGAACATGCGCGCTCCGGGCATGACGCTGTTCAAGGTGCCGCTGTTTGCATGGTCGGTGTTCGTCACCGCGTGGCTGATCCTTCTGGCGCTGCCCGTTCTCGCCGGCGCGATCACCATGCTGCTGACCGACCGCAACTTCGGGACGACCTTCTTCGACCCGTCCGGCGGCGGCGATCCGATCCTCTACCAGCACATCCTGTGGTTCTTCGGCCATCCGGAGGTGTACATCGTGATCCTGCCCGGCTTCGGCATCATCAGCCACATCATCGCGACCTTCTCGAAGAAGCCGATCTTCGGCTACCTGCCGATGGTCTGGGCGCTGATCGCGATCGGCGTCCTGGGCTTCGTCGTCTGGGCACACCACATGTACACCGTCGGCATGTCGCTCACCCAGCAGAGCTACTTCATGATGGCGACCATGGTCATCGCGGTGCCCACGGGCATCAAGATCTTCTCGTGGTTGGCAACGATGTGGGGCGGGTCGGTCGAACTCAAGGCGCCGATGCTCTGGGCCTGCGGCTTCCTTGCCGTGTTCACCATCGGCGGCGTGACCGGCGTCGTCCTGTCGCAAGCCCCGATCGACCGTGCGTATCACGACACCTACTACGTGGTGGCCCACTTCCACTACGTCATGTCGCTGGGCGCCGTCTTCGCCATCTTCGCGGGCATCTACTTCTACTTCCCGAAGTTCACCGGCAAGATGATACCAGAATGGATCGGCCACGTGCATTTCTGGGCGATGTTCATCGGCGCCAATCTGACCTTCTTCCCCCAGCACTTCCTGGGCCGTCAGGGCATGCCCCGTCGCTACATCGACTACCCCGAGGCCTTCGCGCTGTGGCACAATGTCTCGTCCTGGGGGGCCTTCCTGTCCTTCGCGTCCTTCGTGTTCTTCATCGGCGCGATCTTCTGGGTCCTCGTGAAAGTGCCGCGCACGGCCCCCGCGAACCCCTGGAACGAGTGGGCCGATACGCTGGAATGGACCCTGCCCTCGCCGCCGCCGGAGCATACGTTCGAGACGCTCCCCAAGCGCGAGGACTGGGACAAGGGCCACGCTCACTGACCATGCCGGTTCAATGGACCACATCCAAAGAGGAGGCCCCGGCATCGCCCGGGGCCTTTTCGCGTGAGGGGGGAAAGCCCTTCGCGACCTTGCGGCTCTGGCCGCACCGGTCCCTGCCTGTGACGGGCTTCGTGGGGATCATGGGCTTTACCGGCTGCATGTTCCTCGTCCCCCTCGCGCCATTCATCGGCACGCCGGTATTCTGGGGGCTCCTGCCGTTCCTCTGTGCGGCGATGGCGGCGCTGTATCTCTTTTTTCTCAGGAACTACCGCGATGGCGAGCTCACCGAAGAGCTGATCGTCTGGTCGGACCGGATCGAGCTGGTGCGGCACAATCCCCGTTCGCCGGACCAGTTCTGGGAGGCCAATCCCTATTGGATGCGCCTCTCCCTCCACGCAAACCGGGGGCCGGTCCAGAGCTACCTGACGATGAATGGTGGCGGTCGCGAGGTCGAACTCGGCGCCTTCCTCAGCCCCGAAGAGCGCGAGGCAGTCTATGACGACCTCGACCGGCTGCTGAAGCGCCTTCCCCGCTAAGGGCGTGAAGCCTATCGACAGACGGGCGTTAGCGCCTCATGAACGGGCACGGGGGCGGCGGCGTCACGCTCTGCCCCGGTTCATGCCTCAGCCCAGCCTGGCCTTCACTTTCGGACCGACAGTGCCGAAGTCCATCTGGCCCGTGTAGCGCTCTTTCAAAACGCCCACGACGTTCCCCATATCCCGGATCGATTTCGCGCCCGTCTCGGCAATCGCGGCTCCGATGGCCTCGTCGACCTCTTCTTCCGTCAGGCGGCGGGGCAGGAACTCCTCGATGATGGCAATTTCCTCGCGCTCGCTCTCGGCCAGCTCCAGGCGCCCGCCCTCTTCATAGGCGCGGGCGCTCTCCTGGCGCTGCTTGATCATCCGGCCGAGGATCTGGCGCACCTCGAAATCGGTGACCCCGTCGGGACCGTCCTCGGTCGAGCGGGCGGCGATGTCCCGGTCCTTGATCGCGGCGTTGATCAGCCGCAGCGTCGACAGGCGCGCGGCCTGCCTTTCTTTCATCGCCGTCTTCAGGGCGGCATTGATGCGGTCGCGCAGTTCCATGGCATGTCCTCGATCAACGCGGAAAAACGGCCCCTCACCTATTACCCGGGGGCGTGAACGGCAAGGCGCTTGACCGGCCGGGGTGATCTCCATACATCGCGGTAGATTTGCGCCCAGCCCGGAGATCCCGCCATGCCTCGCCAGACCCCGACCGCCTGCCTCGCCCTTGCCGACGGGACTGTCTTCTACGGCCGCGGCTTTGGTGCCACGGGACAGACCACGGCAGAACTTTGCTTCAACACCGCCATGACCGGCTATCAGGAGATCGTGACCGACCCCTCCTATGCCGGCCAGATCGTGACGTTCACCTTTCCCCACATCGGCAACACCGGCGTCACGCCCGAGGATGACGAGACGGCGATCCCCTTCGCCGAAGGCATGGTGGTCAAGTGGGACCCGACGGCCTCGTCGAACTGGCGGGCGGCCGAAGAGCTGGGCGAATGGCTGCGCCGCCACGGCAAGATCGGCATCGGGGGTCTCGACACCCGCCGCCTGACCCGCGCGATCCGTCAGCAGGGCGCACCGCACGTCGCCCTCGCACATGATCCCGAGGGAAAGTTCGATATCGAGGCGCTGATCGCCGCCGCACGCTCGTTCCCCGGCCTCGTCGGGCTCGACCTCGCCAAGGATGTCAGCTGCCTGCAATCCTACCGCTGGGACGAAATGCGTTGGGCCTGGCCGGCCGGCTACCTCAACCGCGACCAGCCCGGCCACAAGGTCGTGGCCATTGACTACGGCGCCAAGCGCAACATCCTGCGCTGCCTCGCCTCAGCCGGTTGTGACGTCACCGTCCTTCCGGCGACGGCGACGGCCGAGGAAGTCATGGCCCATAACCCCGCTGGGCTGTTCCTGTCGAATGGCCCCGGCGACCCGGCGGCGACCGGCAAGTATGCGGTGCCCATGATCCAGGAGGTGCTCAAGACCTCGGACATCCCGGTGTTCGGCATCTGCCTCGGGCACCAGCTTCTGGGCCTCGCCCTCGGGGCCGAGACGCAAAAGATGGGCCACGGCCATCACGGCGCGAACCATCCCGTGAAGGAACTGGCAACCGGCAAGGTCGAGATCACGTCGATGAACCACGGCTTCACAGTGAACTCGCAGACCCTGCCGAAGGGTGTGGAAGAGACGCATATCTCGCTCTTCGACGGCTCGAACTGTGGCATCCGCGTTCCCGACCGCCCCGTCTGGGGCGTCCAGCACCACCCCGAGGCCAGCCCCGGCCCGCAGGACAGCTTCTACCTGTTCGAGCGGTTCGCGAAGGTGATGGACGACGCGGCCTGATCCCCGTTCACCATCTCTTAACCGCGCGGTGAGACATTCGGCGGGTCCACGACCGGAACCGCCATGTTCGATCTCGCGCATCTCGACCCTCTGCCGCCGGTCATTCCGGGTCGCGACGCTGTGCCCTTGCCCGATGCGCGCGCGATCCGGCGGCTAGGCGCCGGGTTCTGCGCGCGCCACGCAGTGCTTCCCCTTCGGGCTCAGGCGGGGGTTCAGCCGCTCGCCGTCGCGGATCCAGACCGCTATACTCTGGTGGCCGCCCGGATCAGAGCGGTCCTTGGCGAAACGGTGCCGCTGCCCGCGGATCGTGCCGAGGTGATGGCAGGGTTGACGCGCCACGCCGGACTGACTCTTGCGCGCGAGGCTGAAGAACGATGTCCGCCGGATCGAAGCTGCCGGGAGCTTCGGGTTGCTCCGGCCCTCGCGTTGGGGCTCACGGTTCTGCTGGCGGGCGCGATCTGCCTCGCACCGGGGTCAGCGCTATTTATCGGACAGTTTCTCGCGGCTGGTCTGCTGGCCGTCCAGACGGCGCTCTACCTCGTGGCAATGATCCCGCACCGTAGCGGACAGGCGCTGCGGCCCCCGCTTGCTGGGTTGCCGACGATCTCCCTCTTCCTGCCGCTTTACCACGAACAGGACATCGCGCCGATGCTCCTCGAGCGGATCGAAGCGCTCGACTACCCGCGAGACCGGCTCGAGGTGTGGCTCATCATGGAATGCGACGATCGCGTCACGGCGCAGGCGATCTCGCGGGTGGCGCTTCCCCCGTGGGCGCACGTCCTGACCGTCGCACCGGGCGAGGTACAGACCAAGCCGCGTGCGATGAACGTGGCGCTGGATTTCTGCCGCGGGTCGATCGTCGGCGTCTATGATGCCGAGGATGCGCCCGAACCCGACCAGCTGCGCCGCGTCGCGGCCCGCTTCGCCGCCGCGAAGCCTAACGTCGCGGCACTGCAGGGGCGGCTGAGCTTCTACAACACCCGCGCGACCTGGCTGACGCGGTGTTTCTCGATCGACTACGCGGCGTGGTTCTGGATGATACTGCCGGCGATCGGGCGGCTCGGGTGGCCCATTCCGTTGGGCGGAACCACGATCTTCCTGCGCCGGGACGCGCTGGAAAGCGTGGGCGGCTGGGATGCTCATAACGTGACCGAGGATGCGGATCTGGGCCTGCGCCTGGCCCGCGCGGGATGGCGGACCGAGTTGATCGACAGCGTCACGCTTGAAGAGGCGACAGCCCGGCCGCGCGCGTGGATCAAGCAGCGATCGCGCTGGCAGAAGGGCTACGCGATCACGTGGGCCGCGCACATGCGCCACCCGCTGCGCCTGATCCGTGACCTCGGGCCCTGGGGCTTCGTGGGCGTTCATGTTCTGTTCCTCGGCTCGCTCGTCGGGGCTGCACTGGCGCCCCTTCTGTGGCCGTTCTGGCTGCTTCTTGCCGCGGCTCCCGTTCCATACGCTCCGGTGCTACCGCTTCAAGCGGTGTGGATCGTGCAAGTCGGGTTGGGCCTCATGCTTGCAGTGCAGGCGAGCGGCCTGGTCATCGCGCTGTCCCGGCAAAGCCGCCTCGCGCTAGTCCGCTGGCTGCCCGCGATGATGCTCTACTACCCGCTGGCGACGATCTCGCTCGGCAAGGCCGTGGCCGAACTCGTCACCCGCCCCTTCTACTGGGACAAGACCGCCCACGGCGTCACGCGCCCGGACAGCTAGAGCATCGCGTCCCGCGACGCGTCGAGCCGCAAGCGCGTCTCGTAGGCCGTCGAGATATGCGCACAAAGCGCCCTCCGCGCCGCCTGCCCGTCCCGCGCCTCGAGTGCCGAGACAATCGCGTCATGCTCGGCGAGCGCGTCCTCTCCCCGTCCCTCGACGGCCAGAGATGTCGTCGCGAGTAGCGCCATCGAGCGGTGCACGAGGTCGAGCTGCTGCACGAGGAACATGTTGTGCGAGGCCAGGTGGATCTGCTTGTGGAATCGCCGGTTCGACCGGCTGAGCGCGTGGGGATCGTCCAGCCGGGTCCGATCCTCTTCGATCATTCGCCGCAGAACACGCAGTTCCTCAGCCGTCGCATGACGCGCGGCAAGCTCTGCCGCCAGCCCTTCGAGTTCCGTGCGGACCGCGTACAGCTCGGCCATCTGGTTGTGATCCAGCGACGAGACGATCAGGCTGCGCCCGTCCCGCGTCAGCAGCGACTGCGTCTCGAGCCGCTGCAGCGCCTCACGGATCGGCGTGCGGCTGACGCCGAAGCGTTCTGCCAGCTCGTTCTCGACCAGACGATCACCGGGCTTGTAGATCCCCTCGTCGATTGCCTCGAGAATCAGCCGGTAGGCATCTTTCTGCGGCAGTTTCGGCTCGACCATGCGCTGCCCTCCCTCCACGGCGGTATAGACAGCCCGCCAGCCCGCCGCTAGGGCGGCGGCATGACCATCGACACATGGATCTTCGACCTCGACGACACGCTCTACCCGCCCGAATCGGGGGTCGTGGCCGCGATCGAGGCGCGCATGACCGACTGGATCGCGCAACGCCTCGGGCTGGACCGGACCGAGGCCGATCGCCTGCGCCACACCTACTGGCGCGACTATGGCGGCACGCTGCCGGGCCTCGTCGCCCGCCACGGCATCTCGCCCGAAGCCTTCCTGCGCGACGTGCACGATATTCCGCTGACCGATCTCGCCGCGGATCCCGCCCTCGGGACGGCACTCGCCACCCTGCCCGGCCGGCGCGTCGTCTTCACAAATGGCAGCGCCACGCACGCGGAACGGGTGCTGATGGCGCGGGGGCTGACGGACCATTTCCACGGCACGTTCTCGATCGAGCACGCGGATTTCGTGGCAAAGCCCGACGCCCGCGCCTTCGACTCGGCCTTTCGGGCGCTGGACATCGACCCTACCCGCGCCGCGATGTTCGAGGACAGCCCCGCGAACCTGCGCGTTCCCAGCTCGCGCGGCGTGCGGACGGTGCTCGTCGGACCCAGCGCGCCGGCCGAACCTTTTATCGACCACCATGCCCCCGACCTGACGGCTTTTCTGTCGCAGGTGGGCATCAGCGGCTTCCCGACGCCGCCCTGACACCTATCATGAGTGCCATGGACACCGACATCTTCATCTCGGGCGCCGGCATTGCCGGCATGGTGCTGGCGGCGCTTCTGGCCAAGCGTGGCTGGCGCGTGACGATCTGCGACCCGTCGACCCCGCCCGACAGCGAGGGGGCCGAGGGATCGGACCTACGCTCGACCGCCTACCTCGAGCCCTCGGTCGCCGTTCTGCGCGAGGCGGGGCTGTGGGAGCATCTGTCGCCGGACGCCACGCCGCTCGAGGCGCTGCGCGTCGTGGATTCAGCCGGCTGGCCGCCGCGGCAGACCGCGCTGCGCACGTTCCGTCCCGATGACCTGGGCCTCATGGCCTTCGGGTGGAACGTGATGAACTGGCGCGCCCACCGGACACTGACCGAGGCGCTGAGCCAGGCGCCGGGCATAGACCTACGGCTCGGCACCGGGTTTGCCGACATGACCGCGCGGGACGACATGGCCTTCGTCACCCTGACCGACGGCAGCCGCCTGACCGCGCGGCTGGTCGTGGGCGCCGACGGGCGCACCTCGGCTGTGCGCGAAGCCGCCGGCATCGACACCCGCATCCGGCGCTATGGGCAGAAGGCCCTCGCCTTCGCCTGCACCCATGTCGAGCCGCACGAGCGCATCTCGACCGAGATCTACAACGCCGGCGGCGCGATGGTCACGGTGCCCCTGTCGGACCACGATGGGCAGCCCGCCTCTTCGATCGTGTGGATGGACGACGGGGCGCGCGTGAACGACCTGGCGCAGATGGATGAGGGGGCGTTCAACCAGCGCCTCACCGAACGCGCGCTCGCCCTCCTTGGCCCGATGCGCCGCGTCACGCCGCTGAGGGTCTGGCCTGTCGTCACCCAGACCGCGCGAACGCTGACCGCAAAGCGGACGGTACTGGTGGCCGAGGCTGCGCACGTGCTGCCGCCGATCGGGGCGCAGGGGCTGAACACGTCGATTGCCGACATCGCGGCGCTTGCCGACAGCCTGCAGGACGATCCGGGCGCGCCCGGCGCGTTGAGCCTCTATGCCCGCGCACGGCAGGCGGACATGGTGGGGCGCGCGGCTGCGATCGATGCCTACAACCGGCTCTGCCGCTCGGGGCTGGCCCCGGTGCAGAGGCTGCGGGCAGAGGGGCTGAAGCTTGTGAACGACGTGGCCCCGCTGCGGCGGCGGGTGATGATGGCGGGTATGGGCGCGCTCAAATCGGACCGGAGCGCCGCTCCTCGCTGAGAAGCACGTTTGCCTCGACATTCCCGACCCCCGGCAGCGTCAGGATGCGGCGGCGCAGGACGCGCTCGAAATCCGCGATGTCGCGGGCGACGACCCGCACGCGATAGTCATAAAGGCCGAGGACGTGCTCGACCGTCTGCACCTCGGGGATGGCGGTGATCGCGCGTTCGAACGCGGCGAGGTCCAGCCGCCCCTTCGCCGCCAGCTTCACCCCCAGGAACATCGTCACCCCGAAGCCGAGCGTCTCGAGATCCAGATCGAGGCGCCGACCGGCAAGGATACCCGCCCCTTCCAACCGGCGGACCCTGCGCCACGCCACGGGTTGCGACAGCCCGACCCGTTCGCCAAGCGCCGCCGAGGATAGCGTGGCGTCCCCGGTCAGGGCGCGCAGAATGGCGCGGTCGGTGTCGTCGGGGGTCACAAGGGCAGCCTTTCGTCTGCTTTCAGCGTGGCGACCTGCATCAGCGCCTCGATCTCGGCGATATGCGGCAAGGTCAGGATGCGCTCGCGGTACAGGCGGTGGTAGTCGGCCAGGTTGCGCGCCACGAGGGACAGGCGCACGTCGACGCGGCCAAGGAAGGTCTGGATCTCGATCACCTCGGGCACCTCGCGGGCGGCGGCGAGGAAGCCGTCGAAGGCGCGCGGGTCGGCCTTGTCGAGCGTGAATCGCAAGGAAACCTCGATCTCGTAGCCCAACCTTCGCCAGTTGATGCGGGCATGCTGGCCACGCAGCACACCGTTGGCACGCAGCCGGTCGAACCGGCGGGTGGCAAGCTGGGTGGTCACGCCGGCACGGGAGGCCAGCGCCGACAGCGTGGCGGCTGGGTCGTTCTGCAATTGGCGCAAAAGGCGCCGGTCGGTGTCGTCAAGCATGGTTACTTATACCGACAACCAGCATGCGAATAGAACCCGTCATATAGAGCTAGTTTTTCGGCGGTTTCATGGCTTTCGCCCGGCTGTTCAAGGCCGTAGGTTGCGCCCATCAAACCGGAGGGACCGACATGCGCGTCTATTACGATCAGGACTGCGACATTAACCTTATCAAGGACAAGAAGGTGGCGATCCTGGGCTACGGCTCGCAAGGCCACGCCCATGCGTTAAACCTGCGCGACTCGGGCGCCAAGAACCTTGTCGTCGCGCTGCGCGAAGGCTCGCCCAGCCGCAAGAAGGCCGAGGGCGAGGGCCTGCAGGTCATGGGCATCGCCGAGGCCGCCGCGTGGTGCGACCTGATCATGTTCACCATGCCCGACGAGCTGCAGGCCGAGACCTACAAGAAGCACGTCCATGACAACCTGCGCGAGGGTGCCGCGATCGCCTTCGCCCACGGCCTAAACGTGCATTTCGGCCTGATCGAGCCGAAGCCGGGCGTCGACGTCATCATGATGGCCCCCAAGGGTCCCGGCCACACGGTACGCGGCGAATACGTCAAGGGCGGCGGCGTGCCCTGCCTCGTCGCGGTCGAGCAGGACGCGAGCGGCAAGGCCATGGAGATCGGCCTGTCCTATTGCTCCGCCATCGGTGGCGGCCGCTCGGGCATCATCGAGACCAACTTCCGCCAGGAATGCGAGACCGACCTGTTCGGCGAGCAGGCCGTGCTGTGCGGTGGCCTTGTCGAGCTGATCCGCATGGGCTTCGAGACGCTGGTCGAGGCCGGTTACGAGCCCGAAATGGCCTATTTCGAGTGCCTGCACGAGGTGAAGCTGATCGTGGACCTGATCTACGAAGGCGGCATCGC
>NZ_JBELKF010000108.1:0-8953 GCF_042089775.1 Palleronia sp. | reverse complement strand
TCCGTCGACATAAGGTTCATGTTCACTGTTCTCCCAGATGGATTCTGTCTTGTGAGATGCCGTCACGGCCCGGCCTGATACGAAGGGCCGCGAACCGTGGGGTCAGGACCTCGCCGGGCGGGCCTCATAGGCGGCGCGGAACCGGGCATACCGCCGGTCGTGCAGAGCCGCCGCTGCAGGATCGGGCGATATGACGCGAACCTCGCGCGCCGCCGCCGATCGGGCGAGATCGAACTTTTCGTCCAGGGCCATGCCGGCAGCGACGGCAGCGCCGAGCAGGACGGGTTCGCCCATGCCCGACAGGACCACGTCGCAGCCGGTCGCATCGGCATAGAGCCTGACGAGGAGAGCGGATTTCGCATGTCCGCCGCTCAGGTGAAGGCGCCGGATCGGCACGCCCTGCCCGCGCATGGCGTCGATGATCTGCCGCGTGCCGTATGCGATGCTCGCGCAGGTCGACCAGTAGACCTTAAGGAAGGTCTCATGCGGATCTTCCAATGTCAGCCCGAGGATCGCGCCCCGGAGCGAGGGGTCGGCAAGAGGCGAGCGGTTGCCGAGGAAATCCGGCAGCACCATGATGTCGCCGCCCTGGTCCGGGTCGTCCTGCATGCGCGCCAGCAGCTCTTGCGCCAACGGGCCATGGGGGGCCTCGCCATAGCTCTTCGCGGCAGCGAAAAGGGCCACGATCTGGTCGAGCATCGCGCCCGTGCTGCTTTGCCCGCCTTCCAGCGCATGAAAACCGCCGAGGACCGCGCCGTTATACGGCCCCCAGACGCCGGGCACCTCGATCCGCCGGTCCACGAGCGCGATATGGCAGTTCGAGGTTCCGGCGATCAGCGCAAGCCGGGTCTCGGGCGCGTCATCGGCAAACAGGCCCGATGTGCCCAAGGCCCCGGCATGGGCGTCGATCAGCCCCACCGCGACCTCGCAACCTTCGCTCAGTCCCAGCTCGGCCGCGGCCTTCGCGGTGAGCCTGCCCGCCGGCGTCCCGACCGGCGAAGCGGTCTCGGGCAGGCGGGCCTTCGCGCGCAGGTCGTCGAGGCCGATCTCGTCGAGAAAGGAGGAGACCCAGCTTCCGGCGTCCGCGTCATAGGTCCATTTGCAGCCCAGCGTACAGACCGAACGGTGGTTGGTGCCGGTGGAACGCCAGCCGAGGAAATCCGCGAGATCCGCCGCATAGCCCAGCCGCTGCCACAGGTCGGGGCGGTTGCGTTTCAGCCAGAGCAGCTTGGGGATCTGCATCTCGACCGAGATCGATCCGCCCAGATTGTTCAGAACCGGTGAGCCGGTCGCGTTGCATATCCGCGCCTCCTCGCCGGCGCGCTGGTCCATCCACATGACGATGTCCCACCCCGGCACCCCTTCGCCGAGCCGCAGCGGCTCATGGGCATGGTCCAGCAGGACGAGCGAACAGGTCGCGCTGTAGGACAGGCCACGCACCGACTGCGGGTCGATTTCGGCGCGGCGCACCGCCGTGCGGGTCGCGGTGCAGACGGCGGCCCAGATGTCGGTCGAGGACTGCTCGACATGACCCGGACGCGGCCGGTGGATCAGGATCGATTGCTGCGCCGCGGCCAGCAGGTTGCCGTCTTGGTCGAAGACGCCGCAGCGCGCGCTGCCGGAACCTACGTCTATTCCCAGAACATATGCCATCGCTTCGCCCTACGACTTCGACTGGAAGGGGGTGCGCACCGCCATCACGACGATCAGAAATCCTCCCCATGCCACGGTGGCGAGGTGCTGGTTCGCGCCCATCAGGTTCATGCCGGAGGCGATGACCTGCAGGCTGACGAGGCCCACCGCCAGCGGAAGCACCCTCCCGAACCCGCCGAACGGATTGGCCCCGGCCAGAAAGCAGGCGAGGATGGTGATCAGCAGGTAGCTCTCCCCGTGACCGACCCGCACCGAATTGAACCGGGCCAGCATCAAGAAGCCGGCAAGGCCCGACAGCGCCCCCGAAAGCCCGTAGACCCAGACCAGGACGCGGTTCACGTCGATGCCCGAAAACAGCGTGGCCTCGGGGTTCGAGCCTGTCATGTGGATGGCGAAGCCGAGCTTGGTGAACTGCATGATGTAGTAGCAGGCCGCAACGGCCCCGAGGAAGATCAGCATGGGCACGGGAATGCCCAGGAGGCTTCCGTGGCCGATGAGTTCGAAGGCATCGGGCATGCCCGAGATGTCGCCGCCACGCGTCAGCATCTCGCCCAGGCCGCGCAGCAGGATCATCGCGCCCAGGGTCACGAGGATGGGATGCGCCCCGACATAGGCCACCATTGCGCCGATCATCATGCCGATCGCCAGCCCGCTCAGCACGCTGATCGCCAGCCCGACCGGCACCGCGACGATGCCGTTATTCGCCAGGATCGCCTGCACCACGAAGGCCGTCGCCAGGCCGCAGATATTGGCCGTGAAGGTCACGGCGAGGTTCAGCCCGCCGGCGATGATCGGAATGAACATGGCCAACGTCAGCAGGCCCAACTCGGGCAGCTGGAAGGCCATCGAGCGGAAGATGCCGACCGACAGGAAGCCCGGCGCGGCCAGGGAGAAGAACAGGATGACCAGCGCGAGGAAGGCGAACATCGCGCTCAGCTCGATCCGGTCGCCGGACCATTTCGCGGATATGTTACGCATCGGCTTGACCTCTCGCAGTCGCATCTCCGCCCTTGGCGGTCGCGTGGTTGAGCTTGGGAAGAAGGCGGTCGAGATTGCGCACGGTGATCGCCGACAGGATGACGACACCGACGACGACCTTGAAGACGAAGGGCGATATGCCCAGCAGGTTTAGCCCGTTCTGGATCAACGCCAGCAGCATCACCCCGAGCACCGCCCCGGTGACGGTGCCGCGCCCGCCGCCCAGCACGGCCCCGCCGAGGACGACCGCGGCCAGGATGTCGAGTTCGCGGCCATACAGGGCGTTGGGCACCACCTCGCGGACGATATGCGCCTGCATCAGGCCGGCGATGCCGGCGCACAGGCCGAGCCAACCATAGGCGAAGGCCTGGATGAGCGCGACGTTGACGCCCGATCGCTTGGCCGCTTCGGGACTGGAGCCGAAGCCGTAGATCTGCCGGCCGAACCCGGTCCGGGCGAGGATGAGGCCCGTGGCCAGGACCATGACCGCCATCACCAGAACCGGCAGGTAGAGATTGGCCGAGCCGCGTTCGAGCTCGACGCTGAGGATGGTGATCCGCGCATATAGCCAGTCCGGGATCGCATAGATCGACCGGCCGCGCGAGACATACATCAACAGGCCGAAGAACAGGTTGAACGTCCCGATGGTGACGATGATCGAAACGATGCGGAACCTATGAATGAACAGGGCATTGAGCAGCCCGAGCGCGATACCGGTCCCACAGGTCAGGACGATGGCGATGGCCCAGTTGCCGCCGTCGAAGTTCAGCAGCAGGCTGACCACGACGTATTGGACGACCGAGGCGGCGACCGAAAAGGAGATGTCGATCCCGCCGGAAATGAGCACGACGACCAGCCCCACCGCGAAGATGATGTTGACCGACTGGTTGTTGAGCAGGTCGAACAGGTTCTGGATTGAGGCGAAGCTCGGCGTCGCGACGCTCAGGAAGACCGAGACAGCGGCGATCAGGAGAAGCAATATGCCCTCCGGCGAGAGCAGGGCCTTACGCATTGATGAGCTCCTCGAGTTTCTCTTCGTCGACATGCGCTGGGTTCAGCTCCTGGTGGATGCGGCCGTTGCGCAGGATCAGACACCGATCCGCATGGGTGTGGATCTCGCTGGCCTCGTCGCTGATGAGGATGATCGACATGCCCTGCGCCGCGAGGTCGCGCACGATCTCGAAGATCCCCGCCTTTGCGCCGACATCGACGCCGACCGTGGGCGCGTCGAGGATCAGGACCTTGGGGTTCGTGGCGAGCCACTTGGCCAGCACGATGCGCTGCTGGTTGCCGCCCGACAGGGCCGAGACGGGCAGCCGCGGATCGCTGACCTTGGTCCTGAGCCGGCCGATCCAGTCGCGGGTCAGACGCGAAAGCCGCGCAGGCGCGAGATAGAAGGGCGGATCGGCGAGCGCGTCCAGCACGGTGACGGAGGTGTTGTTGATGATCGACTGGTTCTGGACCAGCCCGAGGTTCAGCCTGTCCTCCGAGACATAGGCGATGCCCGAGGCGATGGCGTCCCTGTTGCTGCGAAAGCGGATGGGCTTGCCGCCGAGCAGGATCTCCCCGGCATCGGGGCGGGTCATGCCGAACAGCGACAGGGCGATCTCGGTGCGCCCCGATCCCATCAGCCCGGTCAGCCCCAGGATCTCGCCGCTTCGCACGGCAAATGAGATGTCCTCGTACTGCCCCCGCCGTGTCAGCCCGCGCAGCTCGATCGCCGTATCGCCGAACGCCTGCGCCCCGCGCGGCTGTTCGTTCATGTCCATGCCGGTCATCAGCATGGAGAGCTTCTTCTGGTTCATCCCTTCGGTCGGATAGGTTCCGACCAGGGCACCGTCGCGCAGCACCGTCACCCGCTCGCACACGTCGAGCACCTCGGCCAGGCGATGGCTGACGAAGACGACCGAGATGCCCGAGGCCGAGAGCTTGCGGACGATGCCAAGGAGCGATTGGGTTTCCTTGCGCGTCAGCGAGGCGGTCGGCTCGTCCATGAAGATGATCCGCGCCTCGGCATCGAGCACCCGGCAGATCGCGACGAGCTGGCGCTTGGCGATGCTCAGCTCGCCCACCAGCGCGTCGGGATCGAGATCCACGCCGAGCCGGGCGATGATCTCGCGCACGCGCCGCTTTCGTTCGCGCGCCTTCATCGGCTTGAAGGGCGAGGTCACGTAGCTGTCGAAGGTGATGTTTTCGGCGACGGTGAGATCGGAGAACACCGCGAGATCCTGCCAGATCACATGGACCCCGTTGCGCTTTGCATCCGCCGGGGTGACATGGGCCGCAGGCTCGGTGCCCCGGAAGCTGATCCGCGCCTCGGGCTCGGGCCTGTTCACGCCGTTTATGACCTTGATCAGCGTGCTCTTCCCGCAGCCGTTCTCGCCCGCCAAGCAATGGACCTCGCCGACCTTGAGATCGAACGAGACGTCCTTGAGTGCCGAGAAAGCGCCGAAATTCTGCGTGATGTTCTCGGCTTTGAGTGCATAGTCCGTCATTTCGGCGCCCCATGACATCCCAAGCGCTGCGCAGCCGTCACGGCGCGCAGGCTCGGCCATTTCGAGATTTGGAGAAAAGGCGCGTGACAGGGCCTCGCGGCGGCTCCGTCACGGCGAAGGCATCGCGTTTACAGGCCGAGCTCGGCCAGCCCGTCGACGGTGTCCTCGGTCAGGGCAAGGGGCTTGTTGGCAAAGATGTTGTTGCCCTCGAGCGCGATGGTGCCGAGCAGGGGGAGCTCGTCGCCGTCGGACAGCTCCTTGCCCTCGGCCAGCATGGCGCCCAGTTCGACGAAGACCTTGCCGGCTTCGAGCGGGCTCCAGACATAGCCGCCGGTGATCGCGCCTTCATGCACGAGCCTGCGGCCCTGTCCGGCCGAGAACAGCCCGACCACGGCCACCTCGCCGGAGAGGCCACGTTCCTGCACCGCGCGCGCGGCGCCGATCGGGCCCTGGCTGCCGAAGGCGAGGATGCCGGAAAGATCGGGGTTGGCGCGGATCAGGTCGAGCGTCGTGTTGCGGCTGTCATCGACGCTTTCGGCGACGCCGAAGCGCTCGGACACCTGCTTAAGGTCGGGGCAGTTCTGCTCCAGATACTCGACCGCGGCATCGGCCCATGCGTTCTGCGCCGGCACGGTCAGGCCACCGACATAGACGGCGTAGCGGCCCTCGCAGCCCGTGGCCTCCTTGAACAGTTCGCCATGGGCGATCCCCAGATCCTCCGTGGAGACCAGTTCGAAATTGTAGTCGTTGTTGATCGTGTCCGGCGATTCATGCGTGATGACCTTGATCCCGGCCTCCCGGGCGCGTTCGAGCACCGGCTCGAGAACCTGCGCATCGTTCGGAACGACACCGATGACATCGACGCCCCGCGCGATCAGGTCCTCGATGGCGCGCACCTGCAGCGCGGGATCGTTGCTGGTCGGGCCGACCATGAAGGCATCGACGCCAAGCTCTTCCGCGCGCTCCTCGATGCCGATCTCCATCGCGTTGAACCACGGGCTTCCGCCCAGCTTCACGACAACCCCGATGGTCGTCTCGGCCGTGGCGGCAACCGGTGCCGTGGCGATCAGCGCGGCCGTCAGGCCGAGATGGAACGTGGTCAAAGCTTTCATGGTATCCTCCCTGGATGTCTCGCTTGCCGCACAACTTGCACAATCGATTGCGCCCAATTTGCATAGGCGCGCCAAGGGTGTCAATGTCACGGCGCGAACTTTCCGGGGCCACCGCCGATCCATGGACCAAAATCCAAAGAAGACAACAATATACGACCTGGCGAAACTCGCCGGCACCTCGGCGGGCACCGTCAGCGCCGTGCTGAACGGAAGCTGGAAAAAGCGCCGGATCAGCGCGCAGATGGCACAAAGGGTGCAGCGGGTCGCGGATGAGCACGGCTATGCGGTGAACATGCAGGCGAGCGCGCTCAGAAAGGAGCGTTCGGGTATCATCGGAATGGTCGTGCCAATTTACGACAACCGCTTCTTCAGCTCGATCACCGAGAACTTCGAAAGAATGGCGCGCGAGATGGGGTATTTCCCGATCACCACATGCACCCATCGCGACCCGGATCTCGAGATGCGGGCGGTCAGGACGATGCTGCATTATCAGGCTGAATACGTGATTTGCACGGGCTCGACCGACCCCGACAGCCTGCACGAGCTGTGCGCGAAGGCCGGTGTCCCGACCTTGAACCTGGATCTGCCCGGGCGGCGGTCGGCCTCCGTGATCTCGGACAATCACGACGGCGCCCTGCAGCTCGCGCGCAAGCTGCTCGACGACGTGGCCGGTGAATGCCGTATGCTCTTCGTGGGCGGCGAGGCGAGCGACCACAATACGAAAGAGCGGATCCGCGGCTTCATGCAGGCGCATGCGGAACGCGGCATCATGGTCGGGGACGAGCAAATCGTCACCTGCGGCTACGAGGCGCACAAGGCGCGGCAGGCCATGGAAACCATCCTGGCTTCCGGCCATGAAAGCTACAACGCGATGTTCATCAACTCCACCATCTCGCTCGAAGGCGTGACACAGGCCCTTAGCCAGTCGGGCCAGCTGCATCACGGCTCGAGGGTCGTGGGGTGTTTCGACTGGGATCCCCTCGTGGCCGTGCTGAGGCCCGAGATCGCGATGGTGAAGCAGGACGTGGAAACGATGCTGGCCGAGTTGTTCGAGCTGATCAGAACGGGCCATCACGTCCAGCCGCGCACGATTGAGGTTCCGCCCATTCTGACGTAGACTTCAGATGCACAAGGTTGGCGCCCGCCCGAAGGCGCGCGGGCTGTGCCCGGGCGTCGAGAGTGTCAGATCTTCTTCTTTGGTTGCCGCCCTTGTCTGAAGAATTCCCCTTGATCCGATCCTCCTCATGTGAGCCATTCGTGAAGCGGCAGAAGATGGGATGGTTGCCGCCCTCCCCAGACGGCATCGCGATGTGCCAAGGTCGTGGTGTTCAAGGCCACGCAAAGGAGAGGACGGCAAATGAAAGATACAATGATCGGAGTGGATCTGGCAAAGAGCGTCTTCCAGCTTCACGGGGCCAGCATGGCCGGACACTTGAAGTTTCGAAAGAAGGTGACTCGGGTCCAGTTTCGACTGTTCATGTCGAAACACGAACCTGCCGTCGTGGTGATGGAGGCCTGTGGCAGCGCGAGTTATTGGGCGCGAGAGATGGTCAAGCTTGGGCATGAGGTCCGGCTAATCGCGCCGCAATATGTGCGACCTTTCGTGAAGCGTCAGAAAAACGATGCGGCTGACGCGGAGGCGATCGTCGTCGCGGCACAGCGCCCTGAGATGCGGTTTGTCGAGCCGAAGTCGGAAGATCAGCAAGCCTGCGCGGTGCTTTTCCGTGCGCGTGAGCGGCTTCTTCATCAGCGCACCGAACTCGTGAACACCCTGCGTTCAGTGCTCTATGAATATGGCCATGTCTTTCCAAAAGGCATCGCCCACCTCAAGCGGATCGAAGCTCTCCTCGACGATCCTGCCAGCGACTTGCCTGCGCTGGTGCGGGATGAGTGCCATGATTTGCTTGAACAGATATCCGAGCAGACAACTCGGATCGATGCCAAGACAGCAAAGGCCCGGAGGCTTGCCGGGACAAATGATGCAGCGCGGCGACTGCAGACGATGCCCGGCGTGGGGCCGCAGACCGCATTGGCCATTAGCGCCTTCGCTCCGCCCATGGATAGCTTCAAGCGCGGGCGAGATTTTGCGGCCTGGCTCGGTCTCGTTCCGCGCCAATACACCTCTGGCGGGAAGGAACGCTTAGGACGTATCTCGAAAGCCGGCCAGACCGACATCCGATATCTGCTGATCATAGGGGCCATGTCGCGCCTGACAGTGCTGGCCCGAAAGTCGATCCCAGAGGGATCATGGCTGGCACGCCTGCTGCACCGCAAGCCCCTCATGCTGGTCGCCATCGCGCTGGCCAACAAGATGGCAAGGGCCATCTGGGCAATGATGACAAAGAAGGAGGACTATCGAGATCCGGCGCGAGCTGTTTCTGCATGAGGGCTACAGACCCCATGTGAGCTGGCGTCGGTGAAGGAGGTGTAAGAAGTCGATGACCTGAATGGGCGCAATGATCGAAAAGATCTGGATGGGGAAAACCAGACGTCGTTCTCGAGCCGAAAAGCTCTTGCAGAAGATATGGACCCGATCCGCAGATCACCATCCCGGCCAGCGGCTTCTTGAACGGCCGCAATCACGAAGGCCTGAGAGAAGAACGCATTCGATCACCAACCAAAACAGGTCAAAAGCGACTTGCACCATGGGCGGCAACCAGAGAAGAACGATCGCGCTGACGCGGAGGCCATCGCGGAAGCGGCCGTGCGCCCGAC
>NZ_JBELKF010000021.1:0-46204 GCF_042089775.1 Palleronia sp. | reverse complement strand
TGGCCGCGATGCGGCCAACCGAAGAACT
Organism: Palleronia sp.; assembly: GCF_042089775.1. Taxonomy (NCBI): domain Bacteria; kingdom Pseudomonadati; phylum Pseudomonadota; class Alphaproteobacteria; order Rhodobacterales; family Roseobacteraceae; genus Palleronia; species Palleronia sp. Next base: position 46,176 of record NZ_JBELKF010000021.1, on the reverse strand, counting down.
TTGCCAACATTTGGCGTCAGGGGCTGGCCCCGCGGGCCGTCCTTTTCCCTTGGCGCGGTGCGGCACCTCAGGCGAGGTACTGCCCGCCATTCGCCGTCAGCGTCGCGCCGGTGATGAAGCCTGAATCATCCGAAGCCAGGAATGTCACGCACCGCGCAATTTCGTCCGGCTCTCCCAGGCGCCCGACGGGGATCTGGGCAACGATCTGCTCGCGCACCTTTTCCGGCACCGCCTTGACCATGTCCGTCGCTATGTAGCCCGGGCAGACCACGTTCACCGTGATCCCCTTGCGCGCCCCCTCCAGCGAGAGGGCTTTGGTGAAGCCGATGTCACCGGCCTTGGCGGCGGCATAGTTCACCTGCCCGAACTGCCCCTTCTGGCCGTTGATCGAACTGATGTTGATGACCCGGCCGAAGCCTCGTTCGCGCATGCCGTCCCAGACGTTGTGCGTCATGTTGAAGACGCCGGTGAGGTTCGTGTCGAGCACCTCGGACCATTGCTGTGGCGTCATCTTGTGGAAAGGCGCGTCCCGCGTGATCCCGGCGTTGTTGACGAGGATCTCCACCGGGCCAAGCGCCCCTTCCACCTCGCCAACGCCGGACTTGCAGGCCTCGTAGTTGCCGACATCGAACTTGAACGTGCGGATGCCGGTCTCGTCGGTGAATGCCTTCGCCGCTTCGTCATTGCCTCCATAGGTCGCGGCCACCTCGTGCCCCGCCTCCTTCAGCGCCCGAGAGATCGACGCGCCGATGCCGCGACTGCCTCCGGTCACGATCGCTACCCGTCCCATATCCGTCTCCTCCTCTGAAATTCAAACTTCAAAAATGTCCCCGATGTTGCGCAGGAAGTTCCGGGCGTCCTCCTCACCCAGCGCCCAAGTGTCGCGCAGCTTCTGAGGATCGGTAAAGTCGATCTTGTCGGCCGGCACCTCCTCTGACGGCTGGACGAAGATCACCCCGTCTTCCTCCGGGATATGGTTGAACGCTTTGGTCAACAGCACAAGCGAGCGTCCGGAATTTCCGGACGGCAAAGGCGCCTGATCCACCATCCCCGCATCGACCGCGGGCTTGCCATCCCAGAGCGGCGGTTCGAACGCCGGCGGGATCGTGGCCGCGGCACAGATCAGGTCCAGGACATGTCCATCGCGCGCGGCGGCCCGTGCGTCCACCATCTCGCCCTTCAGGCCGGCGGCTTGAGGCCAGGTCAGATGCGGGTTCGACCGGACGGTGCTGTCGGCCTCGTACAGCAGCGTCATCGCCGCGCCGCTCAGCTTTGGCCAGGTGCGGTCGGGCGGACGGGCGATCAGGACCTCGAACTGAGGGCCTTTCGCGATCGCTTCGATGGCCTCGGGATCGCCGAAGCAGGCCGTGATAACCTCGCGATAGATCCGCTGGTGAGGCGAGTATCCGTCCCCGTCGTCAAAGGGCTCGTGCAGCGGGACATTGCGGTCGTACTTCTCGAATTTTTCAATGAAGACGTCCCGAACGAACGTGCCGCGATGCGTGATGAAGCCGCAGGCCGAGCAGGCGCCGCCAGAGACGCCGGTGACCCGCGCCGGGTTGATCGGGATCTCGTGGCGCAGGACTTCCATGAAACCGCCCTGCCACATGCAGCGCGTGCCGCCACCCGAGAAGATGAGTTGATCGAAGACGGTGTCGGCCATGTCCGGTGGCCGCGCGAACACCTCGCGCGGCCGCTTCCGTCAGGGACGTTCGAGGCACATGGCGACGCCCATGCCGCCACCGATGCAGAGCGTGGCGAGGCCCTTATTGGCGCCCCGACGCTTCATCTCGAACAGGAGGGTGTTCAAAATACGCGCACCACTCGCGCCGATCGGATGGCCGATCGCGATCGCGCCGCCGTTGACGTTCACGATTTCGGGGTCCCAGCCCATCTCCTTGTTTACGGCGCAGGCCTGCGCGGCGAAGGCCTCGTTCGCCTCGACGAGGTCCAGGTCACCCGGTTTCCAGCCCGCCTTTTCCAGCGCCTTGCGGCTAGCCCCGATGGGTCCGGTGCCCATGATCGACGGGTCGAGGCCGACAGTCGCGTAGCTCACGATCCGGGCCAAGGGTTCGATGCCCTGCGCTTCGGCCTCGTCGGCCGACATCAGCAGGGCGACGGCCGCGCCGTCATTGATGCCACTGGCATTGCCCGCCGTGACGGAGCCGTCCTTGGCGAAGACCGGGCGCAGCTTGGCCATGCCCTCGGCCGTGGCGCCCTCGCGGATGTGCTCGTCGCGGTCCACGACGATGTCGCCCTTCCGGGTTTCGATCGTGAAGGGAACGATCTCGTCCTGGAAGCGCCCCTCGGCGCGCGCCTTCTCGGCCTTGGTCTGCGAGCGGGCCGCGAATTCGTCCTGCTCTTCACGGCTGATCTGCCACTGTTCGGCGACGTTCTCGGCCGTCTGGCCCATGTGATAGCCGTTGAAGGCATCCCAGAGGCCATCCCGGATCATCGTGTCGATGAACTTGACGTCGCCCATCTTGTGACCCTTGCGCAGGTTGGCCACGTGCGGCGCCATGGACATGTTCTCCTGCCCGCCGGCGGCCACGATCCGGGCATCGCCCAACTGGATGTGCTGCGCGGCAAGCGCCACGGCCCTGAGGCCCGATCCGCAGACCTGGTTGATGCTCCAGGCGGCCGACTCGATCGGCAGGCCCGCATTGATGTGCGCCTGGCGGGCCGGGTTCTGCCCCTGTCCCGCGGTCAGTACCTGCCCGAGAATCGTCTCGCTCACGGCCGACGGATCGACACCGGCGCGTTCGACGACGGCTTTCAGCACATGCGCGCCCAAATCGTGAGCCGGCGTGTCGGCAAAAGAGCCGTTGAAAGTGCCGACGGCAGTACGGGCCGCCGAAGCGATGACGACATTAGTCATGGTGTTCCCCCGGAAGTGGTCTGTTGGTGCGCGCATGCGTTGGTGCACAGTATACGAGCCACGCGAGGGAATGCTACCGGTCAGAATTACCCCGCGTGCGGCATGACGCAGGGCACGAAGCCCGGGCGTATGGCCGGCGCCCCGAACAGGTAGCCCTGCAGGCAATCGACGCCGATCTCGACCAGCACGCGCGCGTCCTCGGCCGTTTCGACGCATTCTGCCACCGTGACCATGTCGAAATGACGCGCGATGGACACCATGGCCGAGACCAAAGCCCGATTGTCGGGCTGGGACGCGACACCCCGGCAGAACTCGCCATCTATCTTCATGATGTCGCAGCAGAAATCCTTGAGGTAGCGCATCGAGGTGTAGCCCGATCCGAAATCGTCGATCGCAAAGCAGATCCCGCGCATCTGAAGGTCATAGATAAAGCGGCTGACCAGCTTCGGCATGGTGATCGCCGTGCTCTCGGTGATCTCGAGAATCAGGCGCTCGGCGATCAGAGGATCGGCCGCAAGGCCAGCTTCGAGCGTCTTCATCCACAGCGGATAGTCCATCGAGCGGGCAGACAGGTTGATTGCCAGGCGCAGTTCGGGCCGCTCCAGCAAGGCGTCGATCCCGCGCTTCAGGGCGAGCGCATCGAGGCGCCGCCCCGTCTCGGTCGCTTCGACCTCGGCGATGAAATCCCGCGCCGGAATGATCCGCCCCGTCGGGTCGAGAACGCGAAGCAGCCCCTCGAAAAAGACAGGCTTCCCGCCCCCGGCTGCCACCACGGGCTGGTAGGCGAGAACGACGTTGTCCGTGTCGAGCGCCTGCTCGACCATCTGCAGCACCTGCCTGTCCCGTTCCGCGACCGCATAGCTGAGCGGATCAGGTGCGTGATTCTTTTCCACGATCTCGTCGGTTACCCAAACCATGTTCCACCATCCCCAGTACCCGTTCCGTTCCTACCCCGCATGTTCTAAGATCGAGTAAAACGGTATCGACAGGCTGAGGACCGATGACGACGACACGTTGCCCCTGGTGCGGAACCGACCCGATCTACGTCGCGTACCACGACACGGAATGGGGCGTTCCCGAACACGATTCGCGCGCCTTGTGGGAAAAGCTGATCCTGGACGGGTTTCAAGCCGGCCTGTCGTGGATCACCATCCTGAGAAAGCGCGATGCCTTCCGCGAAGCCTTCGACGGGTTCAACCCCGAGCGGATCGCCGGATGGGGCGATGCCGAGGTCGAGCGCCTTCTGCGCAATGACGGTATCGTCCGACATCGTGGCAAGATTCAGGCAACGATCGGAAATGCGCGTGCACTTATTGAGCTAAATGAAGGGTTTGCCGAGCTTGTCTGGGGCCATGTTGGTGGCGCGCCGGTACAGACCGCCTTCGCGACCATGGCAGAGGTGCCCACGGCGACGCCGACCTCGACCGCGCTGTCGAAGGCACTCAAGGCGCGAGGGTTCCGCTTTTGCGGGCCGACCATCGTCTACGCCTGGATGGAGGCGTGCGGCCTGGTGAACGACCACCTGACGGGCTGCATTCGGCACGAGCCCGTCGCGCGCATGGCCTGAGGGGAACGGGCGTCCCGCGCGCGACGTTGCTCTCGATCACACGGAGAGCATAATGGCGACGCAAAAGACGCAGCAGAAGAAGGCCTCGGGGAAGTCACAGGCCGCCAAGGCCAAGGAAGAGGCCGCCACGGTCGAGCCGGTGGTGAAGGCATCCGGTCGCATCGAATCGTTCCGAGAGCTCGCCAAGAAGATCGCCGGCGGCGAGCAGATCATCCCTCCCGCGCACCTGACCGGCATCGCCCGGCGCCATCACGTCCGCTCGACCCTGCGCGAAGACCACCAGACCCGGATCGAGCAGAAGGCCGCCGGCGCCCGGGAGAAGTTCGAAAAGCTCGCCAACTCGCGCTACAGCTTCTTCCGCGGCACGGCGCTCCTGTTCTACCGCGATATGGTCGGCGCCGATTCGCACATGCCCTCGGTCCTGGCGCTTGGCGATGTGCATCCCGAGAATTTCGGCGTGATGCCCAACAAGGAGGGCGTGCCGATCTTCTCTGTCAACGATTTCGACGAGGCGATCTATGCCCCCTTCACCTGGGACATCAAACGGGGCGCGGTCGGCTTCTGGATCGCGGCCAAGGAAGAGGGCGACCTGAGCCGGAAGCAGCGCCGCAAGATCGTGCGCGCCTTTGTCGATGGCTACCTGACCGGCATGGAACAGTTCGCCGAAAGCGAGACCGAGAAGGGCGATACGTTCCGGCCGGACAACTCGCCCAAGGTCTTGCAGCGACTGTTCGAGCAAGCCTGGAAAGAGCGCGAGGACTGGCTGTGGGCGGATTACCTCAAGCCCAACGGCCGAGGTTTCCGGTCCGATGACGAGCTCGAGCCGATCTCTTCGCAAAAGGACAAGTTCCAGAAGGCGGTGGATGACCTGGCCAAGCAGAAGGACATCAAGACGCCCGGTCGCGCGGGCGAGTTGAAGGTCAAGGATGTCTGCGTGCGTCACGGGCAAGGCACTGCGTCGCTGGGACTGCCACGGTATTACGTGCTGATCGAAGGGCCGTCGAAGAATGCGACGGACGACCTTATCATCGAGTTCAAGAAGGCGCGTCACTCGGCCTTGGAAGGGCTGACGCCGCCCTCGGACTTCAGCGCAGGAAGCGAGGCCGAACGCATCGCCCACGGGCAGTCGGTGCAGCTCGCCCACGGAGACATCTTCTACGGCGCCGTCGAGATAGATGGCGAAAGCTACATGAGCCGCGAGCGCGCGCCATTCCGGGACGATATCGATCTCGACGAGCTGTCGAAGAAGACCTGGCGCGCATATGCCCATGTTTGCGGCCAGGCGCTCGCGCAGGCGCACGCCTTGTCGGACGACCTTGGACAGGTCGACTACGACGTGGAGCCCTCGATCATGGCCGCCTGCAAGCCGCGCAAGCTGTTCCTCGAGGACATCCTGCGGTTCACCGTCGAAAGCGCCGACCGGATCAAGCGCGACCACCTCGAGTTCATCGAAGACTTCGAGCTTGGCGCCTATGACCGCATCGACATGGTCTACCGCTAGCCGGCCCTAGTCCGCGAAGTCGGGGTTGCGCAGGATCGCCCGCAGCCGGCGCCGCGTGTCGAGGTATCCCATCTTGCGCGCCTGATCGAGCGTCAGGCTCATCGCCGCGGTCTGGTCGAAGGTCAGATCCTCGGGCGCCACGTCGACGCCGTAGTGGCGTGCACCCACCGCGACCCGCTCTTCCAGCGGGGGCTGTGCCGGCACGCAGGCCGACAGCGACAGGGCGACTCCCAGGATGAATACCATGCGCATCGCTCAACCCTCCCTGTCAGCGCGGAAATCAGTGCGGTAATACGCGAGTATTCCCCCGGCCGTTCCCGCCACGACAAGAGACTTCGCGCCCAGTGCCACGGTGAGGCCGCCCGAAAGCCCCAGCGCGATCACGCTGACAAGGGTGAACAGGATCACCAGCGCCGCGAAGAACAGCGCGGCATAGGCGCAGACCTTGCGCACCGGGCTTTCACGGTCCGCTCGCCAGTCCGTCACGGCAAAAAGCGGCGCGAACACCACCAGCGCCGCAATTCGCCACGCCTGCCCCTCGATCCCGCCGCGCGGCATTGGCGCGGTCAGCGCCTCGATCGCGTCGAACAGAAGCGAGACGAAGCAGACCACCACGACGCACAAGGCAAAGAACCCGAGCCCGTAAATCACCGCATCGCGCGCCGACACGAAACCGTGCGGCCGCGGGACGGGCGGAAGGAAGTCCGCCTCGTCGAACGCCCCCAGCGCACGGTCGGCATCCCGATCCCGCCAGCCGGCGCCAAGGATGGCCTGCCGGATCTCGGCACGTCCCCGCCCCGCGGTCAGTGCATCGCGGACGAATTGCACAAGATCCGCGCGCGGGCGCATCAATGGCTTTTCGACGACGTCTCGAACGCGGTCTTCTGGGCGTCGCTCGCCTCGGTCTGATGCTGTGCGCGCCAATCCTCGTAGGGCATCCCGTAGAACGACTCGCGCGCGTCCTCCTTGCCCATCTCGATCCCGCGCTCGGCGGCGGCTTCCTGGTACCAGCGGCTCAGGCAGTTCCGGCAGAACCCAGCGAGGTTCATCATGTCGATGTTCTGCACGTCGGTCCGGGTCTGCAGATGGTCACGCAGGCGGCGGAATGCCGCAGCTTCGAGTTCGGTGCGCGTGGCGTCGTCCATGAATGATCTCCCCTTGTCTGCCCGAAAGCTGTGCAGCGCCCGGGGAAAGATCAAGGCGAGACGTCCGCCTTGTTGTCAGACGACCGGCTTTGTCCCATAAGCACGTCCGACGCTAACGGGAGCCCACAATGCGACGCATGCGCAAGATCAAGATCGTGGCCACCCTCGGCCCGGCATCCTCGGACTACGCCACCATCCGCGCCCTGTTCGAGGCCGGCGCCGACGTGTTCCGCCTGAACATGAGCCACGGCAGCCACGAAGAGATCGGTGCACGCCACAAGATCATCCGTCAGGTAGAAGAGGATCTCGGCCGCCCAATCGCCATCCTGGCCGACCTTCAGGGGCCCAAGCTGCGCGTCGGCGTGTTCCGCAACGGCGCCGAAGAACTGATCCCGGGCCAGGCGTTCCGCCTCGACCTGGACGAGGCCGAAGGCGACCTCACGCGCGTGCAACTGCCCCACCCCGAGATCTTTCAGGCGCTTGAGCCGGGTGCGAGCCTTCTGGTGAATGACGGCAAGATCCGCCTCAAGGTCATCGATTACGGTGCCGACTACGCGAATTGCGAAGTGATCGTTGGCGGCACGATCTCGAACCGCAAGGGCGTGAACGTGCCCGACGTGGAACTGCCCCTCGCCGCGCTCAGCCCCAAGGACCGCGCCGACCTTGAATATGTCTGCGCGCTTGGCGTGGACTGGCTGGCACTGTCCTTCGTCCAGCGCCCCCGCGACGTCGAAGAGGCGCGCGAGCTTGCCCGAGGTCGCGCCGCGATCCTGTCGAAGATCGAGAAGCCCCTTGCGGTCAAGAATTTCGCGGCGATCCTCGAGGCTTCGGACGGGATCATGGTCGCGCGCGGCGACCTCGGCGTCGAACTGCCGGTGCAGAACGTGCCGCCGATCCAGAAGCGCCTGACCCGCAAGTGCCGCGCCGCCGCCAAGCCAGTGATCGTCGCGACGCAGATGCTGGAATCGATGATCGAAAGCCCCGTGCCCACGCGGGCCGAGGTCTCGGACGTCGCCAACGCCATCTACGAAGGCGCCGACGCGGTCATGCTCTCGGCGGAGTCGGCCGCCGGCGATTACCCTATCGAGGCTGTCTCGACCATGAACGCGGTCGCCATCGAGGTCGAGAGCGACCCGACCTATCGCGACGTGATCAACGCGAGTCGCGGTGGCGAGAAGCAGACCGTGGCCGATGCCATCGTCTCGGCCGCGCGCGAGATTGCCGAGACGACGAACATCAAGGCAATTTGCTGTTACACGCAGTCTGGCACCACCGCCCTGCTGGTGGCGCGGGAGCGGCCGCAGGTGCCGATCATTGCGCTGACCTCGATGACGGGGACGGCACGGCGGCTCTGCCTGTCGTGGGGGATGCACTGCGTCCGCACCGGCGAGGTGACGCGCTTCAAGGAGGCCGTCATCAACGCCGCCCGCGCCGCCCGCACCGAAGGCATGGCCGAGACCACCGACCAGATCGTTGTGACCGCAGGCGTGCCCTTCGGCCAGTCGGGCACCACCAACATCCTGCGCGTGGCTCCCTGCGAAGAGCGCCTGATCTACGCCACCGATCCGGGCTGAGCAGGCCCGGATGGACCGCATCACCGCATCCCTGCCCGCGCTTCCGCTTTCGGTGGCGCGCGAGGTCGCGATTGCGGGGACGGTCCTGCTGTTCCTGCTATCGCTTGCCGCGCTCGCCGCGGCCCATGCCGACCGGCGGCCGCCTTACGTCGGCGCTCTGCTTCTTATGGCGGCAGCGCTTGGCGGCTGGTGGACACAAGAGGTTTATGCCGAACCCTGGACGGTGGACAGCGTCGCCCGCGCCTTCATCCAGATCGTGGCGGACGTGATCCGCTGACCCCTTGTGTCGCGGCCGGTCAGGCTGTAATGGAGCCGCCTATTCGCGCGCGGGCCGGCCGGTGTGGCATTGCCGAGTCTGCGTAACTTGTCCTCTGAACAGGAGACGGAAATGCCCAAGATGAAGACGAAGTCGAGCGCCAAGAAGCGCTTCAAGGTCACGGCGTCCGGCAAGGTCGTCGGCGGCCAGGCCGGCAAACGGCACGGCATGATCAAGCGGTCCAACGATTTCATTCGTGACGCCCGTGGAACCCGAGTGCTCAGCAAGCCCGACCAGAAGCTTGCCAAGCAATTCATGCCCTACGACCGGTAAGGAGACGCTCCCATGGCTCGAGTCAAAGGTGGAACGACCACCCACGCCCGTCACAAGAAGGTCATCAAGGCCGCCAAAGGCTATTATGGCCGTCGCAAGAACGCCTTCCGCACCGCCACACAGGCGGTCGACAAGGCCAACCAGTACGCGACCCGCGACCGCAAGCAGCGCAAGCGCAACTTCCGCGCGCTCTGGATTCAGCGGATCAACGCCGCCGTCCGTGCGCATGACGAATCGCTGACCTATTCGCGCTTCATCAACGGCCTGTCGCTCGCCGGGATCGAGGTTGACCGCAAGGTTCTCGCCGATCTCGCCGTGCACGAGCCCGAAGGCTTCGCCGCCATCGTGGACCAGGCCAAGACCGCACTGGACAAGCAGGCCGCCTGAACCGGCCCACATGATCGAGGGACAAGGCCGCCTTCGGGCGGCCTTTTTCATGCCGCGCCCCCGGGAACGCGCTCAAGGCACCTGCGTTCGTCGGACATGGCGTATTCATTCAAGATCAGCGACGACAGCCTGACCGCCGCGGTCCGGCGAGTTGCGCTCGACCAGATCGACACGGCCCTGGCCGAAGCGGCCGAGGCCGAAATTTCCGAGGCCGAGCGCATCCACCAGCTCCGCAAGCGCTGCAAGAAGCTGCGCGGCCTCATCCGCCTGGTACGGCCCGGTTTCGCCGACTATTCGCGCGAAAACGCCATGTTCCGCAGCACCGCCCACGGCCTTGCCGACGTGCGCGATGCCCGCGCCCTGGTCGAAACCTGCGATGCCCTGAAGGCGCAGTTCGACAACCAGCTCTACGCCAACGCCTTCTCATCCATCCGCAACCATTTCGAGAAACGCGCGCAAGAGGTCGAATCCGCCCCCGACCTGGGCGAGCGGCTGGAAGAGGCCGCCGACGCGTTCCGTGACGCGCGCGAGCGCGCCTGCACCTGGACGGTCGATCCCAACGGCGCCAAGAGCATCGCGGGGGGGGTGCAAAAGACCTACGGCCGTGGCTGCACGGCCATGAAGGCCGCCCGCAAGACCCCGACCGGCGAAAACCTGCACGAATGGCGCAAGCGGGCCAAGTATCACTGGTACCACCTGCGCCTGCTGAAACACACGTCACCCGTGGCGAAGGCCGAGGTCGGACCGGCGGAAGAGCTGGCCGACCTGCTGGGCGACCACCACGACATCCACGTCATGGGCGAAGCGCTCGAAGCCGCCGGAGAGATCGCGGATGCCGACGCGCTGACCGCCTTCCGCGGGCTGATGCGGGCGCGGCAGGATATGCTCGAAGCCGAGGCTTTCCGCCTTGGCCGCGCCGTCTTTGTCGAGCCGCCAAAGGTGGCGGCCGACCGGCTGGCGACCTACTGGACCGTCTGGCGCAAGGCCGCCGGCAGCTAACCCTGCTCCAGCGCCATCGCCGCGTTGTAATAGGACGGGTCGTCCGTGACCTCTTCGCCCAGCCAGTCCGGCCGCTCGAAACTGGCTTCGGCGTCGGGCACTTCGATTTCGGCCAGGGTCAGCCCGTCGTCGAACACGTCGACCTCCCACGCCAGCGCGCCCGCGGGGACCACGTGCCGCGTCTTGACCAGAACCCGCCCGGCGGCGAGCGCCTCCATCTCGCGGGCGTCCTCGACGGGGATGTCCCACTCGTATTCTGGCCGCGCGGCGCCGGCGCGATTGCCTTTGACCGTCAGCCGGGCCGAGCTGTCATCCGTGATCCTGACCCGCACCGTCGCGCTGTCGCTGCGCGCAAGATAGAACTGGCGGAAGGCGCGCCGCTCGGTCACGCCCTCCTGCCACCCGTCACCGGTCACGAGGAACTTGCGCTCGATCTCTTCAGCCAATGCGTTCCTCCAGGAAGTCGGTGAAGGCTTCCCAGCTCTCGTGGTCCGCGCGCTCCTGGTAGTTGTCCGAGCTCGGCTCGGTGAAGCCGTGCGGTGCGCTCGAGTAGATCTCGACCGTATAGGTGTTGCCGGCGTCCTCGAGCTCTCGGGTCAGCGCAAAGAGGTCCTCCAGCGTCTGCGACTCGTCCGCTGCGCCGTGCAGGATCTGGATCGGCACCTCGTCCCCGTCATAGCCCTGCCCCTCGGGCGTCGCCAGCGTGCCGTGGAATACGGTGTATCCTGCGGCCTGGTTGCCGAACTCGGACCGCGCCATCTCAAGCGCGACGCCACCGCCGAAGCAGTAGCCCGTCACGACCATGTTCGGCGCGGCGCTCAGTTCCTCCGCCACGTCGATGCCGGCAAGGATGAGACGGCGCATCTTCTTGCGATCTTCCGTCAGCTCGGAGGTCGCGGCGCGGTTCTCTTCGACCGTGCCGACCGGCGTGTCCTCGCCATACATGTCGACGACGAAGGCGTCGTAGCCCAGCGCGGTCAGCTGTTCGGCCCGCCCAGCCTCGTAGTCGTCGATACCGTCCCAGTCCGGGAAGATCAGGACGAGGCCCGGCGCTTCGCTCTCCGCGGCGGCGAAATAGCCGGTGTGCTGGACCCCCTCGAATTCGTAGGACACCTCTTCGGCAAGGGCACCCGTGGCGGCCAGGGCCAGGGCGGCGGTCGTGACGGTCAGTCGCATGGCAGTCTCCCGGTTGGATGGTTGGGGCAAAAGGTGACGTGGGCGGGCCGCCTAGCAAGATCGCGGGCGATCATTTTCCCGACACGCGCCCGCAGCTTGCCACTGCGCCCCGCGCGCGCTAGCACCGCCCGCGACGATGGATGGAGGCCGCCATGGAAGACCTGCGCGCAAAGTACCTGACCCGCGTGAACGAGGCCGGCGACGAGGCCGCGCTCGAAGAGGTGCGTCTGGCCGCCATCGGCAAGAAGGGCGAGGTTGCGCTGGAGATGCGCAAGCTCGGCCAGATGACGCCCGAGGAACGGCAGACCGAAGGCCCGCGCCTCAACGCGCTGAAGGACGAGATCACGTCCGCCATCGCCGCGAAGAAGGTGGCGCTGGAAGACGCGGCGCTCGATGCGCGCCTGTCCGAGGAATGGCTCGACGTCACCCTGCCCTCGCGCCGCGGGCCGCGCGGCGTCGCCGATGGCACGATCCACCCGGTCAGCCAGGTCTGGGAGGAATGCACCGCGATCTTCGCCGACATGGGCTTCGCCGTCGCCGAAGGTCCGCAGGTCGAGAGTGACTGGTACAACTTCGATGCCCTGAACATCCCCGACCATCACCCCGCCCGGGGCGAGATGGACACGTTCTACATGCACCGCGCCGAGGGTGATGACCGCCCGCCCCACGTGCTGCGCACTCATACCTCGCCCGTGCAGATCCGCTCGATGCAGGCGCAGGGCGCGCCATTGCGCATCATCTGCCCCGGCCGCGTCTACCGCGCCGATTACGACCAGACGCATACCCCGATGTTCCACCAGATCGAGGGGCTGGCCATCGACAAGGACATCTCGATGGCGAACCTGAAATGGGTGCTGGAGGAGTTCTTCTCGGCCTATTTCGGCAAGTCGGTGAAAACCCGCTTCCGCGCCTCGCACTTCCCCTTCACCGAGCCTTCGGCCGAGGTCGACATCCAGTGCAGCTTCGAAGGCGGCACCGTGAAGGTCGGCGAGGGCGACGGCTGGCTCGAAGTTCTGGGCTCGGGCATGGTGCACCCCAAGGTGCTGGAAGCCGGCGGCATCGACCCCTCGCAATGGCAGGGCTTTGCGTTCGGCATGGGGATCGACCGGATCGCGATGCTGAAATACGGCATCCCCGACCTGCGCGCCTTCTTTGACAGCGACCTGCGCTGGCTGCGGCACTACGGCTTCTCGGCGCTTCAGGTGCCGACGTTGAGGGCTGGGGTGTGAGAGCTTGACCTTTGGTCAGTTTTTCTTAGGTCTGGTGACGATCTTGGTCGCAACGGTGGTTTATCGTTGGCAAAAGGGAATAGATCGTCAAACCGAGCTAATTCGAGAAAGACGGTCTATATACGCACGCTATCTCGGCGCATCTAAAGGGCATATGCTGAGTCAACCCTACAAGGAGGTTGAGTACTCGCAGTCACAGCTTGATGCATTCTTTCAGTTGAGCAGCAACGAAGCTAAAATCTATTCTCTACGTGACGAAGTATATCTCGTATGTACTGCAGAAGTACGCGTGCATCTGGTCGAGTTCGATCGACGATTTCGCGCTTGGAAGTCAAACTTTCCCGGCGCCGACGAGTCCGACAAAGCGGAGAAATCAAAGGCGGCGTACTATGAGCTTCAAGGCTCCCACAATGACTTGATCGAGTCCATGCGACTAGAGATTCAACAAGATGGCTTCGGGGAGATCGTGAAATCTCTGAAGAGGTTTATCTCGGGATTCCTGAAGCAGATGAGGCGACCGTGACATCGCTTTTCCGCCACGAGAACCGACAGAACTCTGAACGCTCCAAGCGGCTTTATGCCGTGACCGAGCTTGCCTATACCTGCGTCGATTTCGCGGCCGCGATGGCGTTTCTGGCAGGGTCAATCCTGTTCTTCTGGAAAAGCCTCGAGACCACCGCCATCTGGTTCTTCGTCGTCGGCTCGGTCCTGTTCGGGGTGAAGCCGACGATCCGATTCCTGCGCGAACTGAAGCTGGCCGCCATGGGCGACGAGGAAGACCTCGCAAAGCGCGAATAGCTCAGATCAGCCACAGGCCCAGATAAAGCGTCGCACCCCCGGCAAGGATGCCCCACAGAACGCTGCGCATGACATAGCCGACCGCCAGCGTGGCGATCGCCGCCAGCCCCCGCGCCGGGTCGAATGTGCCGCCCGTCGCCGCAGGCCACATGACAAGGGGGGCGACCAGCGCCGGGAACACTGCGACTGGGGTATAGCGCAGCAGCCGCAGGACCCATCTGGGCATCTCGCGGTCGCCCAGCAGCCCTAGGAAGGAGAAGCGCAGCAGGTATGTCGCGGCCCCGAGGACGACGATGATGAACCAGATCTCGGCCGTGGACATGGTCATCGGCGGCGCTCCATCCAGACCTCGACCAGCGCGCCGGTGGCGCAGGCGCAGGCCGCCGCGACCAGAACGCCCGTTCCCGTCGGCATCCACGTGGTGCTGAGCGCGACAACCGCCGACACGACGGCCGCCGCCACATGGGCAACCGTGCGCAGCATCGGCCCCACCAGCGCCAGGAACGTGATCGGGATTGCGAAATCCAGCGCGAAGGCCGGCGGCACGCTGGCGCCCAGCACCGCACCCACCCATGTCGACAGGACCCAGAGCGGCATGATGGGTGCCGCGACGCCAAAGTAGAAGGCGATGCGGGTGCCCACCGGCTCGTCCCGCGCCTCGTAGCGCGCAGCGGATGCGGCATAGACTTGGTCGACCTGCATATACGCCACCAGCGCCCGCTGCCACAGCGGCGCATTGCCCAGATAGGGCACGAGGCTGGCTGAATACATCGCCATCCGCAGGTTGACGGTCAGCGAAGCAGCCAGGATCAGGAAGACCGGCGCGTTGTCGACCATCAGCGACACGGCCGTGAACTGCGATGCCCCCGCGACCACCAGCAGGGTAAACCCCATGACCTCGGCCAGGTTCAGCCCGGCCTCGGTGCCCACGACGCCGAAGAGCAGCCCGAACGGCACGATCACCAGGATGAAGGGCAGGCCCTGAACGACCCCCTGACGGAAAACGGATTTCGTGGTGGAGGCCGGCATGGTCGCGCTCTACGGTATGACGCGTGCCTACCTGCCCCAGCCCGGACCGGCCTGCAAATGCAATCTCGTGATGCCACTTATCTGATCGCCCCCGACCCGGCCGCCCCGCGCCTGACGCGCGCCGTGACCGGCACCGATCAGACCGGCGCGACCCAGACCATCCCCGTGGTTGAGGAGCGCCCCCTGACGATCTACCTCAACGGGCAGGAGATCGTCACCGCCATGACGATCGGCGACTATCCCCAGTATCTCGCGCTCGGGTTCCTGAAGAATCAGGGAATGCTGCGCGAGGGCGAAACGGTGACGGGCGTGGACTACGACGAGGATCTCGAGGTCGTCGTGGTCCGCACCGACACGCCCACCAGCCACGAGGAAAAGCTGAAGAAGAAGACGCGCACCAGCGGCTGCGCGGTCGGCACCGTCTTTGGCGACATGATGGAGGGGCTGGAGAACCTGCGCCTGCCCGAGGCCGAGCTGCGCACAAGCTGGCTTTATGCGCTGGCCAAGCGGATCAACACGACGCCCTCGCTGTATCTCGAAGCCGGTGCGATCCACGGCACCGTGCTGTGCCAAGAGGACCGCCCGCTGGTCTACATGGAGGATGTCGGCCGCCACAATGCCGTGGACAAGATTGCCGGGTGGATGGTCTCGCAAGGGGCCGATGGTGCCGACAAGATCATGTACACCACGGGGCGCCTGACGTCCGAGATGGTCATCAAGTGCGCCCATATGGGCATTCCCGCGCTGGTCTCGCGCTCGGGCTTCACCGCCTGGGGAGTCGAAATCGCGCGGCAGGTGAACCTGACCCTGATTGGCCGGATGCGTGGCGAACGCTTCGTCTGCCTCGCCGGAGAGGACCGCCTGATCCGCGACGCCGAACCGGGTGCCGCGGGCGAGGATCGCAAGCGGCGGTCTGCCTCATGATCGCGCCCTACGGCGTCATCCTGGCGGGCGGACGCGCGACCCGCATGGGCGGGGGCGACAAGGGGCGGATGATGCTGGGCGACCGCTCTATCCTCGATCGGGTGATCGACCGCCTCTCGCCCCAGGTGCCCCGCCTTGCGCTGTCGGCAAACGGCGACCCGGCGCGATTTTCCGACCTACAACTGACCGTCCTGCCCGACAGTATCGAGGGGCACCCCGGCCCGCTGGCTGGCGTGCTCGCGGGGATGGACTGGGCCGCGCGTCTGGGGGCCACCCACATCGTCACCGCCGCCGCCGACACGCCGTTCCTGCCGGGCGATCTTGTCCCGCAACTGGTGCTCGCAGCCGAAGCGCAGGGCAAGCCGATTGCGCTGGCCTCGACTCCCGACCCCGAGCGAGGCGTCGTCCGCCACCCGACCTGCGGCCTCTGGCCCGTCGACCTGCGCGAGGACCTGCGCGATGCCCTGAAGGACGGTGTCCGCAAGGTCGTCCTCTGGACCGAGCGGCATGGCACTGCGCTGGCTGCCTTCCCCACCGACCGGGGCGACCCGTTCTTCAACGTCAACACGCCCGAGGATCTCGACGCGGCGCGAGGAATGGCATGAGGCTTTACGGCGTGACCGGCTGGAAGAACGCCGGCAAGACCGGTCTGATGGAGCGTCTGGTGGCCGAATTCACGCGCCGCGGGCTGACCGTCTCGACCCTGAAACACGCGCATCACAGCTTCGACGTGGATCATCCGGGCAAGGATTCGCGCCGCCACCGCGAGGCTGGCGCGCACCAGGTGCTGCTATCCTCGCGCACCCGCTGGGCCCTGATGACCGAGCTGGGCGAGGTAGAGGAACCCCCGCTCGCCGACCTCCTGGCCCGGATGGCCCCGGTCGACCTGATCCTGGTCGAGGGTTGGAAGCGCGACCGTCACCCCAAGGTCGAGGCCTGGCGCACCGAAACGGGCCGCCCCCTGATCGCCCCCGACGATCCCACGATCCGCGCCGTCGCCGCCAAGGGCACACCGGAGATCGACGACCGCCCGATCCTCGACCTCGACGATACCGCCGCCATCGCCGACTTCATCGCCGCCGAGGTCGGGCTGTGAGGCCCTACGACACCATCCTCGTCGTGGACTGGTCCGCAGCCGAGGGCGTCCGCCGCGCCGAAAAGGACGCGATCTGGATCGGCATCGCGCGGAACGGAGCGGCCGAGGCCCCTGTCCACATGCCCACGCGCCACAAGGCCGAGGCGTGGCTGGCCGACACCCTGCGCACCGAGGTCGCCGCCGGCCGCCGCGTCATGGCTGCCTTCGACTTCCCTTTCGGCTACCCGAAAGGCTTCGCCCGCGCCGTCACCGGCCGGGACGACACGCTCGCCCTCTGGGACTGGCTCGCTGCCCGGATCAAGGATGACGCCAAGGGCCGCAACAACCGGTTCGCCGTTGCGTCGGAACTGAACCGCCTGTTCCCCGGCACCGGCCCGTTCTGGGGCAAGCCGAACGAGGCCGACTGGCCCGACCTCCCCTATCGCGGCACCGCCCGCGACGGGCACGGCATGGCCGAAAAGCGCGCCTGCGACCTCGCCGCGAAAGCCTCCTCCAGCGTCTGGCAGCTGTTCTTCAACCCCACCGTGGGCAGTCAGGCGCTGATGGGCCTGCCGATGCTCTCGCGCCTGCGCCGCATCAAAGGCGTCGCCGCGTGGCCCTTCGAGCCGTGGCAGGACGCACCCGCCGTTCTGACCGAGATCTGGCCGGGCCTGATCGAACCGGCGGTGAAGGCCGCCGGGGACGGCATCCGCGACACCCACCAGGTGCGCCTCCTGTCGCTCGCCCTGTCGCGCCTGCCAGCCGCTGAACTGGGCGCGATGATGGACGTAGAGGCCCCCGAGGAGGGCTGGATCCTCGGCACAGGCCACAGCGCGCGTCTGGTCGAACTGGCGGACCAGCCCCTTGCCCCGCCGCCCCTGTCGAACGACTGCTTCGCCCTGCCGCCCGGGGTCGAATGGACGCCGGTGGACGAGGCGCTCTCCCTCCTGCAGGGCAGGCTGCGTCCGGTCACGGCGCCCGAGACCGTCGCCGCTGCAACAGCCGACGGCCGCATCCTTGCCGCCCCCGCAATCGCTGTCCGCGCCAACCCGCCGGGGCCGAACTCGGCCGTCGATGGCTACGGTTTTGCCCATGCCGCGACCGGCGAAGGCCCGCAGACCCTGCCCCTCACCCCCGGCCGCGCCGCCGCCGGAGCGCCCTTCGCAGGCACCGTGCCGCACGGCCAAGCCGTCCGCATCCTCACCGGCGCGCTGCTGCCCGACGGCGTGGACACCGTCGTGCTCGAAGAAGACACCCGCACCGACGGCGCCTCCGTCGCCTTCAACGGCCCCGTCAAGCCCCGCGCCAACACCCGCCGCGCAGGCGAGGATGTGGACGCGGGCGACATCCTGCTGCCCGAGGGAGCGTGGCTCCGGCCACCCGACCTTGCGCTGCTTGCCGCCGCCGGTGTGCGCGAGGTCAGCGTGCGCCGGCCGCTCCGCGTCGGGGTCCTGTCCACCGGGGACGAGCTGGCCGTGCCCGGCAGCACCATGGAACCGGCCCGAACCTACGACGCAAATCGCCCGATGCTCTTGGCCCTCGCCGCGCGCTGGGGTCACGCGGCGGTGGATCTCGGTCACGTGGCGGACGACCGCGACGCCCTGCGCGACAGGCTCGACGGGGCACAGGCCGACGTCATCCTGACCTCGGGCGGTGCCTCGGCCGGCGACGAGGATCACGTCTCGGCCCTGCTGCAGGACGAGGGTGCGCTGACCTCGTGGCGGATCGCGCTGAAGCCGGGGCGGCCGCTGGCGCTAGGGATGCGGGGCGGCGTGCCGATCTTCGGCCTGCCGGGCAACCCGGTGGCCAGCTTCGTCTGCGCCCTGATTTTCGCGCGCCCCGCGCTGTCGCTGATGGCCGGCGGTGGCTGGGTCGAGCCGCTCGTCATGACCGTCCCCGCCGCATTCGAGAAGCGCAAGAAGCCCGGCCGGCGCGAATACCTGCGCGCCCGTCTGGGGCCGGAGGGGGTCGAGACCTTCGCGTCGGAAGGTTCGGGGCGCGTCTCGGGTCTTTCCTGGGCGGACGGGCTGGTCGAGCTTCCCGACGGGCCGGCGACCATCATGCGCGGCGATCCGGTGCGCTTCCTGCCCTATGCAGGCTTCGGACTGGTCTAGGCGCGGATCAGGCCGACAGGCTCTCGATCCATTGGGCCGCGTTCTGGAACAGCCCTTCGACCGCCGCGCGGAGCTCGTTCACCGCCCCGACATAGGCCGCCAGCTCGGCCTGCAACGCCGGCACGCTCGCGGCAATCTGAGGCGCCGCGAGGTAGAGCGCCATGATCAAGATCGCCAGCGACAGCATCAGCAGGAAACCGGTGCGAAACGCTCCGCCTCCGGACCGCGTGGTGTCATCGGCTTCGGTTTCGCCTGAGTCGCTGGCCGTGAGGGTCGAGTTCAGCTCTTCGATATCCGGAAAGGCACTACGATCCGGGCGCCTGGGATGCACCGTCCGGACGGCATCCTCGGCAGGAGCGGGCTGGACCTCGGGCTCAGGCTCCGGCTTCGTTTCGGGCTCTGGCGGGCGGCTCTTCGGGGGCTGGTCCTCGAGCCCCAGGTCGGGCTGCGTCTCGATGCCGGTAACGCGCCGCGCCCGGCGGCGGGCCGCTTCGCGCTGCGCTTCCTCGCGCAGGATTTGCCGGGCGTCCTCGTCCAGCTCGCGGCGTTGCCCGCGCGGGCCCGGGGTGTCGGCTTCGTCCACCTCCGCCGAAGCCGGCTCTGCCTCCACCGGCAGGGGTTCGGGCTCGGTCTCCGGGGGGGCCGCGGGCGGAGCGGGTTCGGGCGTCGCGGTCTCTGGCACCGGGTCCGATGCGTCGGCGATCTCCTCGACCGTGCCGTCGGCGTATTGCATCCAGGTGTGCCCGCAGGCCGAGCACTGCACGTCGCGGCCCTCCTGGGGGATCAGCGTCGCATCGACCTCGTATTGGGCCGCACAATTCGGACAGATGATCCGCATGTTCAGATGGCCGCCCCTTCAAGGTCTTGTTATTGGTAATCTTCCCTTTGGTAGCAATAGAGCGCAGCCAAGCAACCCTTTTGCCACCCTGCGCGATTGAATCGCCCCGCCCGGTGCGGCAAAACGGTCGCTAGCTGATGAGGCGCCCGTGATCGAGCTGGACGACATAACATATGGCTACGACGGCACCGCGCTTCTGAGCGGGATCACCCTGTCCCTTTCGCCCGGCAGCTTCCATTTCCTGACCGGCCCATCCGGCGCAGGCAAGACCACGCTGCTGCGCCTGTGCTACCTGGACCTGACGCCCTCGCGCGGGTCGATCAGCGTGTTCGGCGTGCCGGCAGACAGGCTGGGGCGCAACGACGTCGCCAAGCTGCGCCGGCGCGTGGGCATGGTCCACCAGGACTGCGGGTTCCTCGAACACCTGTCCGTGCGCGACAACGTCGCGATGCCGCTGGCAACGGCGGGCCAGGACCCTGCCCTTCACGCCGAAGAGATCGACGAGCTTCTGGCCTGGGTCGGCCTGTCCCGGCGCGCCCACGCCCTGCCGGCCGAGCTGTCGGGCGGCGAAAAGCAGCGCGCCGCGCTGGCCCGTGCGCTGATCCTGTCCCCGGACGTGATCCTGGCCGACGAGCCCACCGGCAATGTAGATTGGGAGATGTCGCTGCGCCTCCTGACCCTGCTGGTCGAGCTAAACCGCATGGGCAAGGCGGTGCTGATCGCGACGCACGACATGAACCTGATCCGCGCGGCGAAAAGCCAGGTGCAGGCGCGCGTCATGCGGCTGCGGCGCGGGCAGCTCGACATGGCGGGTGCAGACCTTTGAGGATGCTTCGCGACATTGCGCAGACGCTGGCCGGGGACGCGCAGGCCGACTGGGTCGTGCCGCCCTCGGGCTTTACGGCGCGGCTGACGACCTTCGCCGCCGCCGCCATGGCGTTCCTCGCCGTCTTTGCCCTCGCCCTGTCACTGGCGACCCACCGGCTGGCCGACCGCTGGTCGAACGCGCTCGCGCAAAGCTCGACCATCCGCATCTCGGCCCCGCTGGCCCAGCGCGAGGCACAGACGCGCGCGGTGGTCGAACTGTTGCAGACGACACCTGGCATTGCCTCGGCCCGCGCGCTCGATCCGGCCGAGCAGCGCGCCCTGCTGGAGCCGTGGTTCGGCCCCGACCTGCCGGTCGAGACGCTGCCGATCCCGCAGCTGGTCGAGGTGATCGAGACCCCCGAGGGCTACGACGCCCAAGGCCTGCGCCTGCGTCTTGCGGCCGAGGCGCCGGGCGCGATCCTCGACGACCACACCCGCTGGCGCCGCCCGCTGGTGCGCGCGGCCGAACGGCTGCACATGCTGGGCCTCGGCGCGCTCGTCCTGATACTGATGGCGATGGCGGCGATGATCACGCTGGCGGCGATGTCGGCGCTGGCCGCGAACCGCGACGTCATGCGGGTCCTGCGCCTGATCGGCGCGCGCGACACCTTCATCGCGCGCGCCTTCGTCCGCCGCTTCACCCTCCGCGCCGCAAGTGGCGCGCTGGCCGGCACCGCCGCCGGGATGCTCGCGATCTGGGCACTCCCGTCCGTCGAGCAGGCCGGCGGTTTCCTCACCGGGCTGGGCTTCACCGGGGCGGGCTGGCTTGCGCCGCTTCTGGTGCCGCCGGTCGCCGGTCTCACGGCCTTCTGGGCCACCCGCCTTGCCGCGCTGCGTGCGCTAAGGAGCATATCCTGATGCAGTATCTTCGCTCGCTGGTTTTCACCGTCCAGATGTATGCCGTCATGGCGCTCATGGGCCTCTACTGGGCGCCCGTCGCCATGCGCAAGGCCGACGGCGCGCATCGCGGCGTGCGCGCCTATTGCAACTATGTCCGCTGGTCCGCCGCCTGGATGATCGGTCTGACCTCGGACGTGCGGGGCAAGGTGCCCGAGGGCGCAGTGATGATCACGGCCAAGCACCAGTCGTTCTTCGACATCATCATGCTCTGTTCGGTGCTGCCCGCCCCGAAGTTCATCATGAAGAAGGAACTGACCCGCGCGCCCGTCCTCGGCTGGTTCGCCAAGCGGATGGGCTGCGTGCCCGTGGACCGCGGCAAGAAGGGACAGGCCATCGCCAAGATGATGGCCGATGTCGACAAGGGCCGTGCGCGGCCAGGGCAGCTGATCATCTATCCGCAGGGAACCCGCGTCGCACCGGGGGTGGCGGTGCCCTACAAGACCGGCACGGCCGTCCTGTACCAGCAGCTGCAAGAGCCGGTGATTCCGGTGGCGGTGAATGTCGGCGTCTTCTGGCCCCGGATGGGGGTCCTGAAGAAACCCGGCCATGCGGTGATCGAGTTCCTCGACCCGATCCCGCCGGGACTGCCGCGGCAGGAATTCATGGACCGGCTGCGCAATGCGGTCGAGGAGCGTTCGGACGCGCTGATGGCAGAAGCAGGATGGAAGGTGCTCACATGAGCCGGATCGACAGCATCGGGGCCTTGCGCGCCCTCTACGGCACGCCCGTTCCGGCGTCGCTGAGCAAGGTCGCGCCCCGGCTGACGCAGGCCTATGCCGACTGGATCGCGCAGTCGCGCTTCTGCCTGATCGCCACGTCGGGACCGGCCGGCCCCGATGTCAGTCCGCGCGGGGACGAGGGGCCGGTGGTCCGGATCGTCTCGGCCACCCGGCTCGAGATGCCGGACTGGCACGGCAACAACCGGGTCGACACGCTCGAGAACATCGTCGCGGATGGCGGCGTGTCGCTGCTGTTCATGGTGCCCGGGTCGGACAACGTCGTCCGCGTGAACGGGCGCGCCCACGTCACCGTCGATGCCGACCTCTGCAACAGCTTCGCGCGCCTCGGGAAGGCGCCGCGCAGCGTCGTGGTGATCGAGATCGCCGAGGTCTATTTCCAGTGCGCCCGCGCCGTGATGCGCGCACGGCTCTGGGGGCAGGACGAGTCCGCCGACCTGCCCACAGCCGGAGAGATGATGCGTTCCGCCGGGGCCGAGGATTTCGACGCGGCACGCTACGATGCCGAATGGCACCGCCGCGCGCGCGACACCATGTGATAGCCGCCAGCCCGCCTTGCGAAAAGGCGGGCTGGCAATTGCCTAGCCGCGTAGCGTGCCGCCGGTCGCGCTTTCGACCTTCTGGACGACCTTCTGCGCGACGGCCTCGATCTCCTTGTCGGTCAGCGTCTGGCCCTTGGGCTGGATGCGGACCGTGATGGCGAGCGACTTCTTCCCCTCGCCCAGGCTGCCGCCGACGAACTGGTCAAACACCCGCACCTCGTCGATCAGCGCCTTGTCCGCCCCCTGCGCCGCCGCGACGACCTGCTGCGCCTCGATCCGGTCGTCCAGCACGAAGGCAAAGTCGCGCTCGACCGCCTGCAGGTCGCTCAGCTCCAGCGCCGGGCGGGCGGCGCCCTGGTTGCGTGGGGCGGGAACCTGATCGGGCCAGATCGTGAAGGCCACGGCAGGCCCCTTGACGCCCATCTCGCGCAGGATCTTCGGGTGAACCTCGCCGAACACGCCCAGCGTCTTCTTTGGGCCAAGGCAGATGCGCCCGTGACGGCCGGGATGCCACCACTCGGCCCCCTCGCGGAAGACCTGCGTCTTGGCGGGCGCGCCGAGCGCGGCCAGAACCGCCTCGATATCCGCCTTCACGTCAAACACGTCCACCGGGCGCGATGCGCCGTGCACATCCTTCGGCCCGGTGCGCCCGGTCAGAAGGCCCGCAACCTGCACGCACGACTCCTCTGGCTCGCCGCCCTGAAAGGTGGTGCCGACCTCGAACAGCGCCACGTCGCCCTGCCCGCGCTTCTGGTTCCGCGCGGCCGCCTGCAGAAGGCCCGGCAGCAGGTCGGGGCGCAGGTGGCTCATCTCGGACGAAATGGGGTTCTCCAGCATCGTCGCGTCCGACCCGCCCTCGAACAGCGCAGCTGAATCCGCGTCGATGAACGAGTAGGTCACCGCCTCGTTGTAACCCAGCGCGGCACAGGTGCGCCGCGCGATCTGCTCGCGCCGCTGGCCCTCGGTCAGGATCGGTTTCGGCACGCCCGGCTGGGGCCGCGCCATCGGCTGCGGCACCAGCCGCGTGAGTGAGGCGATGCGCGCGACCTCTTCCACAAGATCCGCCTCGCCCTTCACGTCGGGACGCCAGCTCGGCACGTGGGCAAGGTCGCCCTCCAGCCGGAAGCCAAGCGCCTCCAGCGTCTCGCGCTGCTGGGCCGCGGGAATGTCCATCCCCACCAGCGACGAACACCGCGCCGTGTCGAGCGAATAGGCGCGCGCATGATCCGGCGCCGCCCCGGCCTCGACCACCTCGGATGCCTTACCGCCGCACAGGTCCAGGATCATCCGCGTCGCTGCCTCAAGGCCCGGCCGCGTCCATGCAGGGTCCACGCCGCGCTCAAACCGATACCGCGCGTCCGAGTTGATCTTCAGCGCGCGGCCTGTCCGCGCAATCGTCACCGGGTCCCACCAAGCAGACTCGACAAACACGTCCACCGTGTCCTCCTCCACGCCGGTGGGCGCGCCGCCCATGATGCCCGCGATGCTCTCGACGCCCTGGGAATCGCTGATGACGACTTGACCCGCGCCGAACGTGTAGCTGCGCTCGTCCAGCGCCTCGAGCGTTTCGCCGCCCGTCGCCAGGTGCACCCGAAGCTCGCCCGTCACCCGCGCCGCATCGAAGACGTGCAGCGGCCGATTCATGTCGAAGGTGAAGAAGTTGGTGATGTCGACAAGGGACGAGATCGGGCGCAACCCTATCGCCTTCAGCCGCGCCTGCAGCCACGCCGGCGACGGCCCGTTCTTCACGCCACGGATCAGCCGCCCGGTGAAATGGGGCGCATGGGGCAGCGCATCCTCGTCTATGGTCACGCCGACGGGGCACGGGAACGTGCCTTCGACCACCGGCGCGTCCATCGGCTTCAGCGTCCCCAGCCCCCGCGCGGCCAAATCGCGGGCAATGCCGCGCACGCCCAGCGCATCGGGGCGGTTGGGGGTGATCGCGATCTCGATCACAGGGTCCACGGCCTCAGGGCGGTTGGCGGCGAGCCAGTCGGCAAAGCTCTGGCCCGGCTCGCCCGAGGGCAGCTCGATGATGCCATCATGCTCTTCCGACAGCTCCAGCTCGCGCTCGGAGGCCATCATGCCGAAGCTCTCGATGCCCCGGATCTTGCCGACGGCAATCGTGGTGTCGAGGCCGGGGATGTAGGTGCCGGGCTTGGCGACGACCACGGTGATCCCCGCCCGCGCGTTCGGCGCGCCGCAGATGATCTGGGTCGGGCCCTCGCCCGCCTCGACCGAGCACACCCGCAAACGGTCGGCATCGGGATGCTGCTCGGCGGTGGCGACGTTGCCGATCACGAACGGGCGCAGCGCGGCAGAGGGGTCGAACACCTCTTCGACCTCGAGGCCCAGATCGGTCAGCGCCTCGGCGATCTCGTCGACCGTGGCGGTGGTCTCGAGGTGATCCTTCAGCCAGGACAGCGTGAATTTCATGTCGCTCCGCGCCTCTTGTCGTGTCGCCCGCGGGACTAGCGCAGGCGGCGCGGAATGGGAAGCGCCCGGACCGTGCCGGGCGCCCCCCGGGTCAGTCCAACACGGGCGCCTTCCAGCCGGTCGCGGTCATGACCCGCAGACGGCCCGTATCGGCGGCCACGGCGATCCAACCGGCGCGCGGGGTGATGAAGACCCAGCCGCCGTTCTGGAACGCGGCGATGGTGCCGCCCCGCCCGGCCCAGGCGCCCTGCGGCGCCGAGGCCAGCGCATAGGCCGCGCCCTCGACCGGGGCAGCGGGCGGCGTCACGGCGTCGAACGCGACGACGGCAAGCTGCGCCACGAGGTCGAGCCGCGCGATCGCCTCGTTATGGGTGACGTGCTTCTGCGCCTGCGAGGGCTGGATGAAGGGCAGCGACAGGTTGGCGGAGGTGTCGGACATGGGATCCTCGGGATAGGTCTGAACGGCGCGACCATCCGCGCGCCGCCCTTGCCGAACCCTTCACACTCCGTGCGCTCCTGCCCGGGGTTGCGCAACTCCCGGGCGGGGCGCGCGCTCAGGCGCCGGGCGGCAGCGGCACGCCACCTCGTCCGAAGATCACGTTGTGATTGGTGTCCACGGTCGACACGTCGATTCGCGCTTCGGTCACACCCGGAAGCGCCCCGAAATCCCGCATCAGGCTGTTGGGAAACCAGCTTCGCCCGACATCCAGCCCCGCCTGCCGCAGGATGCCGCTGGTCGCCAGCGCGCAAGTGGCCTGCCCCGCCGCGCCGTGCGCCTTCATCGCGGCGATCAGGGTGTCCGCGGTCTCGCGGCTGACCGCCTTGTCCTGCCGCACGATGTAGAAGTCAGGGCGCACGTGGTAGTCGATGTAGATCCGCTCGATCAGGGGGGTGATCCCGTGCAGCAGGTCGCCGACCTCGGGCACCTGGGGGTGCCGGAAGGACCCCGCCGGGTCCCACAGGACCCGTTCGCTGCCGTTCACCAGCAGCGCGGTGTGGGCGCCGTTGTCCTTGCCCACGCCGCGCACGGTGAACAGCGTGATCTGCGCCGGACCGCCGTCGGAATAGCTGCGCCGCGCGACCTCGGCCGGGTCGGCCGGTGGGGGATTGCCCACGGCGCACCCCGCCAGCACGACGCACAGCGCCGCAAGCGCAACGGCGATGCGGCGCATCCCGATCAGCCGTTGATGAGCCAGAGCAGGATCAGCCCGACGACAATCGCGACCGATGCCCAGGTTATTATCGAGATGAAGCCGTTGAAGGTCTTCTCATGCCCCGTGATGTCCATCGAACCTTGGGAGTGCTTGGCCATGTTCCGCTCCGAAGAATACAGTTTCGCGACGTGATAGCCCATGCGCAGGGCAGTGTCACCGTCTCGAAGGCGTCCAGATCAACGCAATGCGAAACGCCACACACCGTCCGCGTCGGTCTCGCGCAGCGCCTCGCCGCGATGGACGAGGTGCTGGCAATGCGCGACCGCCTCGACCAGTGCCAGGCCGAACTCCGCCTCGCGGATCTCGCGCTTGAAGACGGGGCGAAAGCACTCCACCGCGCTGCGCGGCTCGGCCAGGTGGGACCGTAGCCGGTCGAGCGCGCCCTCGTGATTCTCGACGAGCTGCCGCAGCCGCGTGGGCAGGCCCTGGAACGGCAGCTTGTGCCCCGGCAGGACGATGCGGTCCGGGGTGGCGAGGCCGCGAAAGCGCTCGCACGACGCCAGCCAGTCGCCCACCGGATCGGCCTCGGGCTCGGTCGCGTAGGTGCCGAGATTGGGCGAGATCGACGGCAGAAGCTGGTCTCCGCCAAGGATCAGCGGGCCGTCCTCTTCCCACAGAGTCGCGTGTTCGGGGGCATGGCCGTCACCGCAATGGATGTGCCACCACCGCCCGCCGAGGCAGATCATGTCCTCGTTCGTCAGCCGCCGGTAACCAAGCGGAAGCGGCGCGACCACGTCGGCAAAGTTGAACGGCCGCTCGGCCGCGCGCGTCTCGATCATCTCGGGCGGCATTCCAGCGGCGCGCCAGTAGGCCAGCGTCTCGGGCGTGGGGCGCTCGTGCACGTCAAGCGTCAGCATCCGCGCCATCAGCCATCCGGTGCGCGGCATCAAAAGCTCGGCGCCGTGCTCGGCCTGGAACCAGCCGGCAAGGCCCACATGGTCGGGGTGGTGGTGGGTCACGACGACACGTGTCACCCGCCGCCCGTCCAGCGCACGGTTCCAGAGGTCGCGCGTCTTGCGGCTGTCGAAGCCGGTGTCGACCACGGTGACCGCGCCGTCGCCCTCGTCCAGCAGCCAGCAGTTCACGTGGTCCAGCGCCATCGGCAGCGGCAGGCGCAGCCACTCGATGCCGTCGGCGACAGGGGTCGGGACGCCGAATTCCGGCGGCGTCTCATGGATATAGCGAATGGTGCCGCCGTCGCTTGTCATGTCGCTCTTCCTCAGGTCCGGGGCAGCGTTAACCGCTTGCCCCGGCCGAGACAACAGCCCCTCAGGCCGCCGTCAGGTCGTCGAGGCCGAGGGCGTAAAGCCCCGCTGCCCCCGCCCTCGCCTGGGTCAGAAGCGCACGATGCTCGGGCAGCAGCCGGTCGATATAGAACGCCGCCAGCGCCCCGCGCGCCGCGTCGCCCCGCTGCGCGGCCCGCAGATGCGCGGCCCCGCCCAGCACACGGGCGAAGGCCCGCAGGTAGGGCACGGCGCCGGCAAAGCGGTCCTGCATCTCCTGCTCGACCAGCCATTCGGTCGTCTCGCGCAGCGCCTCGGTCGCTTCCCATACCTTCTGGGCAAGCGCCTCGTGCGTGGCGCGGGCCTCTTCAGCCTCGGACTGGATCGCGTCGAGCACCGAGAACGCTGCCTCGCCCCCGTCCATCATCTTGCGCGCGACAAGGTCCATCGCCTGGATGCCGTTCGTCCCCTCGTAGATCGGCGTGATCCGGGCGTCGCGGCTGAACTGGGCGGCGCCGGTTTCCTCGACGAACCCCATGCCGCCGTGGATCTGCACCCCCTCGTGCGAGACCTGCACACCCACCTCGGTGCCGAAGACCTTGGTGATCGGCGTCAGAAGCGCCGCGCGAGCCTTCCAGGTCGCCTCGCCCGTCGCCGCGGCCATGTCGATCGATACCGCGTTCATCAGCGCGATGGACCGCGCCGCGAACAGGTCCGCCTTCATCTGCGTCAGCATCCGCCGCACATCGGCATGCTCGACGATGGCCCCCGATCCAGTCGCCTTCCCCTGCACCCGATCCATCGCATAGGCCAGCGCGTGCTGATACGCCCGCTCGCCTACGCCGATGCCCTGCGCACCGACGCCAAGACGCGCGTTGTTCATCATGGTGAACATCGCCGCCATGCCCTTGTTCGGCCCGTCGACCAGCCATCCCTTGGCGCCGTCGAACTCCATCACGCAGGTCGGCGAGGCGTGGATGCCCATCTTCTCTTCCAGGCTCACGACCCGCAGGTCGTTCTGCTCGCCCGGCTCACCCTGAGCATCGGGCAGGTACTTGGGCACCAGGAACAGGCTGATCCCCTTGGTCCCCGCAGGTGCATCCGGCAGGCGCGCCAGCACCAGGTGCACGACGTTCGGCAGGAAATCCGCGTCGCCCCAGGTGATGTAGATCTTCTGCCCCGTGATCCGGTAGCTGCCGTCGTCATTCGGCTCGGCCTTCGTCCGCAGCGCGCCCACGTCCGACCCGGCCTGCGGTTCGGTCAGGTTCATGGTGCCCGACCATTCGCCGCTCGTCAGCTTGGGCAGGTACAGCGCCTTCAGCTCGTCGCTCGCATGATGCTCCAGCGCCTCGATCTGGCCCTGGCTCAAGAGGGGGCACAGCTGCAGCGACAGGCAGGCCGAGGACAGCATCTCGTTCACCGCCGTCGTCACCGCCATCGGAAGGCCCATGCCGCCATGATCGGGATTCGCCGCCATGCCGACCCATCCGCCCTCGGCGATCGCCTTGTAGCCGTCGCCGAACCCGGGCGAGGTCCGCACCACGCCGTTCTCCAGCTTCGCCGGGTTGCGGTCGCCGGGCCAGTTCAGCGGCGCGATCACCTCTTCGCTCAGGCGCGCGGCCTCGGTCAGGATCTGCTCGACCAGTTCCGGCGTGGCCTCGGCGAAGCGCTCGGTCTCGGACACGCGCGAAAGCCCGACGACATTCTCGAAGATGAAACGATAGTCGTTCAACGGGGCGCGATAGGGCATGGCGGCGGCTCCTCCAACTGGCTTGCGGGACAGAATGAAGGGCCGCCTCCCTTCCGACAAGCGGAACGCGGCGTTATCGGCATCTGGCCAAGGCGGCCCGGCTGCCCTAATCCGACGCCATGACGTTGCGCCTTTCCGCCGACACGACCGGCATCGACCGCGCCGCCCAACTCTTGCGGCAGGGCGGCCTCGTCGCCTTCCCGACCGAGACCGTCTATGGCCTCGGCGCAGACGCCACAGACGCCCGCGCGGTGGCCGGCATCTACGCCGCGAAGGGCCGGCCCAGCTTCAACCCCCTGATTGCGCATGTCCCCTCGCTTCAAGCGGCCGAAGACCTCGTCCACCTCGACGACCTCGCGCGCCAGCTCGCCCGCGCCTTCTGGCCCGGCCCGATGACGCTGGTCCTGCCCCTGCACGACGGCGCCCCCATCGCCGATCTCGTCACCGCGGGCCTTCCCACGCTGGCCGTCCGCGTGCCCGATGCGCCGCTGGCCCTGCAACTACTCGAACGCATCGGCCATCCCGTCGCCGCGCCCTCGGCCAACCCCTCGGGCCGGGTCAGCCCCACAACGGCCAACCATGTCGAGGCGGGCTTGGGCGACCGGATCGACGCGATCCTCGACGGCGGCCCCTGCCCCGTCGGCCTCGAATCAACGATCCTGATGCCCGTGGACGGCACCGTCCGTCTCCTCCGCCCCGGCGGGCTGCCGGTCGAGCGGATCGAGGCCCTGCTTGGCACCCCAATCAGCCTTGAGGCGACCGGTGACACCCCGACCGCGCCCGGCCAACTCGCCTCGCACTACGCGCCACAGGGCCGGGTGCGGCTGAATGTCACGCAGCCCGACCCGGACGAAACGCTCCTCGGCTTCGGCCCGGTCAAAGCCGAACTGAACCTCTCGCCCACCGGCGACCTGACCGAGGCCGCCGCGCAGCTTTTCGGCCACCTCCAGACCCTCGACCGCATGGGCGCGCCCCGCATCGCGGTCAGCCCCGTCCCGGAACAGGGCCTCGGGCGCGCGATCAACGACCGCCTGCGCCGCGCCGCCGCCCCACGCTGAACGGGGAACGCGCAGCAGGGACGCGCGTTCGGCCCTCATGTGCCAAAGCTGCTTTACCCGCCGCGCATTCCTCGGCGCCTCGCTGACCGCCCCCGTGGCGCTTTCGGGTTGCGACGAGGCCCCGAACCTCGTCTCGGACGAAGAGGCCGCCCGCATGGGCCAGGAAGCGTGGGAGCAGATGCTCGAAGCCACGCCCCTCAGCCGCAACCGGTCCTACCAAGAGGCGCTCGACAGCGTTTCGATGCGGCTTCTCAGCGCCGCCGGTGCCGGTCCCGAAGGATGGGAAATCGAGGTCTTCGCCTCGCCCGACATCAACGCCTTCGCGCTGCCCGGCGGCAAGATCGGCGTCTATGAAGGCATGTTCAACGTCGTTCAGAACGAGTCGCAGCTTGCCGCCATCGTCGGGCACGAGATCGGCCACCTCGAAGCCGAACATTCGCAAAAGCGCATGTCGGCCCAGATCGCCCGGAACGCCGGGGTGCGCGTGGTGGACTTCTTCCTCAACATCGGTGGCATCGAATACAGCGGCGAGATCGCGGCCGCGCTGGGCCTCGGCCTGGATTACGGCCTGCTGCTGCCCTACTCCCGCGATCAGGAGCTTGAGGCTGACGCCCTCGGCCTCACCACAATGTCCGCCGCCGGGTTCAACCCGCAAGAGGCCGTTACCCTGTGGCAGCGGATGCAGGCCGCGAACGCCAACCGCGCCCCCGAGTTCCTCGCGACCCACCCCACCCCGGCCTCGCGCATCCGCGAGATCGAAGCGATCCTCGAGACGATCTGATCAGGCGGCCTCGCGCGCATAGACCCGCGCGCCGCCGACCCACGTGCCCAGCACCCGCCCCTGCATCCGGGCCCCGTCGAAGGGCGTGTTCTTGGATTTCGACGCCAGCGTCGAGCGGTCCAGCACGAAGGGCGCATCTGGATCGAAAAGCACCAGATCCGCCGGCGCGCCCGCCGAGAGCCGCCCCGCGTCCAGCCCCAGCCGCCGCGCCGGTGTCAGCGACAGCGCCCGCCATAGCTGCGGCAGCGTCAGGCTGCCCGAATGGACCAACTGCATCGCCGCCGGCAGCAGCGTTTCCAGCCCCACCGCGCCCGAGGCGGCCTCCTCGAACGGCAGGCGCTTCGATTCCTCGTCCTGCGGCGTGTGCATCGAGCAGATCACGTCGATCAGCCCCGACGCCACCGCCTCGACCGCCGCCTGCCGGTCATCCTCGGCCCGAAGCGGCGGCTTCAGCTTGAAGAAGGTGCGGTAGCCCGACACGTCCAGCTCGTTCAGCGTCAGGTGATGGATGCCGATCCCGGCGGTGATATCCAGCCCGTTGCGCTTGGCCCGCTCCAACGCCGGCAGCGCCCGGGCCGAGGTGATCTGGTCCACGTGATACCGCGCGCCCGTCATCTCGAGCAGCGAGATGTCGCGATCCAGCCCCATCCGCTCGGCCATCGGCGACACCGCCGGCAACCCGTAAAGCGAGGCGAACTTGCCGCTCGTCGCCGCGGCCCCCCGGCTCAACCCCGGCTCCTGCACGTGCCCCACAACCAGCGCGCCAAGGCCCTTGGCATAGGTCAGCGCGCGGGACAGCACGCGCGTATCCTCGACCACCCGGTCGCAATCGGTGAACGCCACCGCGCCCGCATCCATCAGGAAGCCGAACTCGGTCATCTCGCGCCCGTCGCGCCCCTTGGTCAGCGCGGCCATGTGGGCCGTCCGCACCTTCGAATCGGCCTCGGCCCGTCTGGCAACGAACTCCAGCACCTCGGGCGTGTCGATCGCGGGCGACGTGTCGGGCCGCGTCACCATCGTCGTCACCCCGCCCCGCGCGGCCGCGCGCCCGGCCGATGCGAAGCTCTCCTTGTGCCGCTCGCCCGGCTCGGACACCTTTACACCCAGATCCACGATCCCCGGCGCAAGGCACTTGCCCCGGCAGTCGATCACCTCGGCCCCCTCGGGTGCTGCGTCCACGATGCGCCCCTCGGCGACGTGCAGGTCGCCCCGGCGCTCCTCGCCGGTCTCGGGGTCGATCAGGCGGGCATTGCGGAAGGTCAGGGTCATGGGCGTCTCCGGGTCCGGGCGTGGCCGACATACGCCGCCGCCCCCGCCGCTGGCAACAATCAGCCCGCCTTGCCGGACCGCCGGATCAGCATATCGCGCTTGGTGCGGCTCAGCCGGTCCACGAACAGCTTGCCGTCCAGGTGGTCGATCTGGTGCTGCACGCTCGTCGCCCAGAGGTGAACGAAATCCCGCTCCACCACAGCACCCTCGGCGTCCATGAACCGCACCGTCACCGCCCGCGGCCGCGCCACCCTGGCCGACACGCCCGGCAGACAAGGCGAGGCCTCCTCATGCTCGCGATCCTCGACGCTCGCGTGCAGAACCTCGGGATTGGCCATGCGAACCGCCTGCCCCCGCGCGTCGCTAGCATCCACGACTGCAAGGCGCAGCCCCACCCCGATCTGCGGCGCGGCAAGGCCCACGCCGGGCATCGCGTCCATCGTGTCGATCATGTCCTGCCAGATGCCACGGATCTCGTCCGTCACCTCGCCCACGGGCGCCGCAGGCGTTCGCAACCGCCGGTCCGGCCAGCGCAGGATCGGGCGCACCGCCATCAGACGGCCCCCTCTGGCAGCCGGTCCGACAGGTAGCGATCGGCCGAGACGGGCGCATGCATCATGTGCCGCACCCAGGCGTTGCGCTCGTGCGCCAACACGGGCAGCTCCCACACGCAGGCCGCCAGCGGGCGGTCGTCCACCGCGCGGAACCCCGCCCCGTCGTTCAGGCTCAGCCGCTGGCACAGGATGTCGCCATGCGCCCACCAGTCCATCAGCAGCCACGTCCCCATGTCGCCCTCGTGCATCACCGCAAAGCCGAGGTCGTGCGAGCCGCCCTCGGTCGCCGCAGCCTCGGCCATGCGCTCGGCCTCCAGCCGTGCCGCAGAGACGCGCGGCTCGGTCGGCACGGCATGGCCGATGTGGTAGGGCTTCACCCGGATCGACCCGATCCGCCACATCATCAGGTGGCGCAGTGGGCGCGGGGCATAAAGAGGCGTCACGCCCGCGCCTGCTCGCGCTTCATCTTCTGCATCTTGCGCGTGATCATCTGCCGCCGCATCGGCTTGAGGTAGTCGATGAAGAGCTTGCCATCGAGGTGGTCGATCTCGTGCTGCGCGCAGGTCGCCCACAGCCCCGCGAACCGCTCGCGCTGGCGTGCGCCATCAAGGTCGGTCCAGGACACCTCGACCTCGGCCGGGCGCTCGACATCCCCGTATTGGTCGGGGATGGACAGGCACCCTTCCTCGTAGGTGTTCATCTCGTCCGAGGACCATTCGATCACCGGGTCGATCAGGGCCATCGGGCGCGGCTCGACGCCCTCTTCCTTGACGCAATCCATGACGAACAGCCGCTTCATCACGCCGATCTGCGGCGCGGCAAGGCCGATGCCGGGCGCGTCGTACATGGTGTCCAGCATGTCGGACGCCAGCGCGCGCATCTCGGCGTCGGGGGTGCCGATCTCGGTGGCGCGCGACTTCAGCCGCGGATCGGGGTGGATCAGGATGGGACGGATCATGGACAGGGATTTAGGCGAGCCGCCCGCCCTTCGCAACGCCCCGCTTCACGTCCCGCGCCTCGCCTGCTAGCCAAGCTCTCAAAGGAGCACCCCATGAGTTTCGACGAGATCATCGACCGCCGCGGCACCCATTCGGCCAAGTGGGACAAGATGGAAGCGATCTACGGCGTCTCGCCCGACGGCGGCCTTGCCATGTGGGTCGCCGACATGGAATTCCGCCCGCCCCAATGCGTGCAGGACGCCGTGGGCCGGATGCACGCCCAAGGGGTCTACGGCTACTATGGCGGGGACGATGGCTACCGCGAGGCGATCCGCTGGTGGATGGACATGCGGCACGGCTGGACCATCGACCCCGCGCACATCCTGACCACCCACGGGCTGGTCAA
This sequence comes from Palleronia sp., assembly GCF_042089775.1. NCBI lineage: Bacteria > Pseudomonadati > Pseudomonadota > Alphaproteobacteria > Rhodobacterales > Roseobacteraceae > Palleronia > Palleronia sp. The sequence goes on along the minus strand of NZ_JBELKF010000021.1, from coordinate 11,678 downwards.
CGCGGTCGGTCTCTGCGTCGATGCCTATACGCAGCCGGGTGACGCGGTGGTGCTGTTCACACCCGTCTACCACGCCTTCGCCCGCGTCATCGAAGCCGCCGGGCGCGAGGTCCGCGAGCTTGAGATGCCGGTGGTCGACGGCAAGTACACGCTCGACATCGACGCCTTCGACGAGGGGATGCAGGGCAACGAGCGCATGGCCATCTGGTGCTCGCCCCACAACCCGGGCGGCCGCGTCTGGACGGCCGAGGAAAACGCCGCCATCGCCGATTTCGCCACCCGCTACGACCTGACTCTGGTGTCGGACGAGATCCACCAGGACCTCGTCTATCCCGGCAACATCCACCGCCCCATGGCCCTGACGCCGGGGATCGGGGACCGGCTGGTAACGCTGAACGCGCCGTCCAAGACATTCAACATCGCCGGCAGCCACACCGGCAACGTCATCATCGCCGACAACGACCTGCGCGCCAGTTTCGCGGCCCGCATCGCGGCGCTCGGGCTGTCGCCGAACTCCTTCGGGCTCGAGATGGCCGAGGCCGCCTATTCCCCCGAAGGCGCGGCCTGGGTGGACGACCTGATGGCCTATCTCGACGGGAACCGCCGCCTCTTCGACGCCACCATCGCCGACATCCCGGGCCTGACCTCGATGCCGCTCGAAGCGACCTACCTGAGCTGGGTCGACTTCTCGGGCACCGGCATGGCCCCGACCGAGGCCGCACGCCGCGTCGAGCAGGAGGCCCGGATCGCCGCCAACCACGGCGCCACCTTCGGCAAGGGCGGCGACAGCTTCCTGCGCTTCAACATCGGCATGCCGCGCGCCCAGATAAAGGACGCCTGCGCCCGCCTGGAAGCCGCCTTCGCCGACCTTCAGTGATCGTACACCGCGCACCTGACGCAGACCGCACCCCGAACTGACGAAAGACCGACGATGACGATCACGCACCAGGACGAGTTGGACGGGCTGAAGGAGATCGGCCGGATCGTCGCGAACACCATGCACGCCATGGCGAGAGCGATGGAGCCCGGCATGACCACCCGCGAGCTGGACGAGATCGGCCGCGCGCTGCTGGAACGCGACGGGGCCGCCTCCGCGCCGGAATCCAGCTACGACTTCCCCGGCGCCACCTGCATCAGCGTCAACGAAGAAATCGCCCACGGCATTCCCGGCGACAGGGTCATCGCGGCGGGCGACCTCGTGAACATCGACGTCTCGGCGTCGAAGAACGGGTATTTCGCCGATACCGGGGCGACGTTCCGCGTGGATCCCGTCGCCCCGCCGCTCGACCGCCTCTGCCGCGACGGGAAGCGCGCGATGGAGATCGGGATCGCGCAGGTCGGCAGCGACAAGCCGCTCGCGGGCATCGGCAAGGCCATCGGACGGTTCGCCTCCGGCCGGGGCTACACGCTGATCCGCAACCTCGCCAGCCAAGGCGTCGGCCGCTCCCTGCACGAGTATCCCGGCGAGATCGCGACCTGGCCCAACCGCGACAAGCGCCGCATCACCAGGGGCCTCGTGCTGACCGTCGAGCCCTTCCTCTCGACCGGAGGCCTGATGGCGACGGCGGGCAAAGATGGCTGGACGCTCTACAGCGAACCCCGTGCCCCGGTCGTGCAATACGAGCACACGGTCGTCGCGACGGACCGCGGGCCGATGACCGTCACGATGCCGGGCTGACCCCCGCTCCGAACCGGCTTTGTTCCACCGGCGGGATTGACACGAGGCCCTGCGGAATAGATATGACCCCGAAGACGCCGTGTCCCTGCCGCGTGAGCAGACGGGCCACAGGATGGCCCCCTCGGACCGGCGCAGCGTTTCCCAGATCACGCGGGGAGGCAGACGTCACGTCGGCCACGGGGCAATGCGGCCCCTCGGTCAGCCCGTGGCGTGTCCTCGAACGCATGCGGGCCTCGGGCGCGGTCTCCTACGGACCTCCGACGCGGTCTCCTACAGGACTCTCACGAGTCTCCTACACTTGTAATACACGGATTTCCCCATGGATTTCGACATGCTGGGCCTCGCGCCCTCCCTTCTCGACCGCCTGAAAGAGGCCGGTCTCGACACCCCTACCCCGATCCAGGCCAAGGCCATCCCCCACGCGATGGAGGGCCGTGACGTCATGGGCCTCGCCCAGACCGGCACCGGCAAGACCATCGCCTTTGGCCTGCCGCTTCTCGACGCGCTGATCGCCGCGGGCGGCAAGCCCGCTCCGAAAACCGTGCGTTCCCTGATACTTGCGCCCACGCGCGAGCTGGTGAACCAGATCGCCGACAGCCTTCGCCCGCTTGCCGGCGGGGCCAAGATCGGCATCGCGACGGTCGTCGGCGGCATGTCCATCAACCGCCAGATCGGCCGGCTGGAGCGTGGCGCGGACATCCTCGTCGCGACGCCGGGCCGTCTTCTGGACCTTCTGAACCAGAAGGCGCTGACCCTGTCCGAGACGAAGTTCCTCGTCCTCGACGAGGCGGACCAGATGCTCGACATGGGCTTCATTCACGATCTGCGGAAAATCGCGAACCACATCCCGAAAGAGCGTCAGACGCTGCTGTTCTCGGCGACCATGTCGAAGCAGATGAACGAGATCGCCCAGACGTTCCTGCAGAACCCCGTCCGGGTCGAGGTCGCCCCTCCGGGCAAGCCCGCCGACAAGGTCGACCAGGAGGTCCGTTTCGTCCCGAAAGAGGCCAAGACCGAGCATCTGGTCGAGCTTCTGGGTGCGCATCGGGATGCGCAGGCGCTGGTCTTCTCGCGCACCAAGCACGGTGCCGACCGGCTGATGCGACAGCTTGAAAAGGCAGGCTTCCCGGGTGCGGCGCTGCATGGCAACCGATCGCAGAACCAGCGGGACCGGGCGCTCAAGGCGTTCCGCGACGGCGAGATCCGCGTGCTGATCGCAACCGACGTGGCCGCCCGCGGCATCGACATCCCCGAGGTCGAATACGTCTACAACTACGAGCTGCCGAACATCCCCGACACCTACATCCACCGCATCGGGCGCACCGCCCGCGCGGGGCGGTCGGGCAAGGCCGTCAGCTTCTGTGCTCCGGACGAGCTGGAGTACCTGCGCGACATCGAGAAGCTGCTCGGAAAGTCGATCCCGGTCGCCCTGGATGCGTCCTGGGCGCACCTCGCCCCGAGTGCGGCGCCCAAGCCCACGCGGAACCGCCGCCGTGGCCAGAAGCCCGCGCCGAAGCCGCAGGGTGCCTCACAGGGCAAGCCGCGCAGCAGCCGGCCCCGCCGCGCGAAATCCTCCGCACGCGGCTGACGGCCTTTTCGAATGCCGATCACCATCGGCATCCGAACCCGTGCACCTTGTGAGGGTGCCGTGATCGGCTATACCCCGACGCGCGCCGGCCCTTCGATCCGGCGCGCTTTCAGGGGAGAGCTCCGATGAACCGGATCGTCTGCATCGGCGAATGCATGGTTGAACTGGCGCAGGCCGGTCCCGGCACCTATCGCCGCGGGTTCGCGGGCGACACGTTCAATACCGCCTGGTATGCGCGACGCCTTCTCCCCGAGACGGCGCGCGTCGACTACCTTTCCTGCATCGGCGACGATACGATGTCGGACCAGATGGAGGCGTTCATGCAGGACGCCGGCATAGGCACCGGCCACCTGCACCGCATCCCGGGGCGGAGCGTCGGCCTCTACATGATCTCGACGCAAGGCGGCGAGCGCTGCTTTTCCTACTGGCGCGACACCGCCGCGGCGCGCAGCCTCGCCGACGACCGGGCGCGGCTGGATCGAGCGCTGGAAGGCGCCGACATCGCTCATTTCTCGGGCATCACGCTCGCTATCCTGTCACCCGACGCCCGGACGCGCCTCTTCGCCGCGCTGGACTTGGCTCGGAAGAACGGCACGACAGTCACCTTCGACACAAACCTCCGTCCCCGCCTGTGGGAGGACGAGGCCACCATGCGCGGCGGCCTGACCCGCGGCGCGGCGGCGGCCGACATCGTCCTGCCGAGCTTCGACGAAGAGCAGGGCCTGTTCGGGGATGCCACCCCCGAGGGCACGATAGCGCGCTACCGCGGGGCGGGCGCCGGCACGGTCGTGGTGAAGAACGGCGCAGACGAGGTTACCTTCTGGTCCACCGAAGGCGGCATCGACCGGCTGCAGCCCACGCCGGTTGCGCAGGTCGTCGATACCACGGCCGCCGGTGACAGCTTCGCCGGCGCGCTGCTGGCCGCGCGCGCCGGAGGCACCGATCTGCGTGATGCGGTCCGTGCAGCCTCGGACCTGTCGGGACGGGTCATTCAGGCTCCCGGCGCTTTGGTCGAAGAGGCCGTCGCACCCGACTAGACATGGCGCCGGCCCCGGTCAGTCGGCGGCGACAACCTCTTGCCGCTGGATGCCGAGCCCTTCCACCGTCAGCTCCATCACGTCGCCAGGCCGCAGGAACCGCTGCGGGTGCATCCCCAAGCCCACGCCCTCGGGCGTGCCGGTGGCGATCACATCGCCCGGCATCAGCTTCATGAAGTTGCTCATGTAGCTGACAATCTGCGCAACGCCGAAGATCATGTCCGACGTCGCAGAATTCTGCATCGTCTCGCCGTTCAGCGACAGGCTGAGGGACAGCGCCTGCGGGTCGGACACCTCGTCCGCGGTGACGAGCCAGGGACCGATCGGCCCGAAGCTGGGCGCCGACTTGCCCTTGATCCATTGGCCACCGCGCTCGGCCTGGAAGGACCGCTCGGACACGTCGTTGATCACGCAGTAGCCGGCGACGCAGGACAGCGCCTCGGCCTCGGAGACGTAGAGCGTCTCGCGCCCGATCACGACGCCCAGCTCGACCTCCCAATCCGCCTTTTCGGACCCGCGGGGGATCACCACCGGGTCATTGGGGCCGGACAGGGCCGAGCTTGCCTTGGAAAAAAGGATAGGCTCGGCAGGCTCCTGCGCGCCGGTTTCCGCCGCGTGGCGCGCATAGTTCAGGCCAACACAGAAGAAGTTGGGCACGCGCGCAAGGCAGGGGCCAACCCGGTCCGGGGACTCGATCACGGGCAGGCTCGACACGTCGATCCCGCGAATCCGGTCGAGCGCTTCGATCGCGACGTCGGGTCCCGCGAAATCCTCGACATGCGCCGAGAGGTCCCTCACGCGCCCATCTTGGTCGAGAAGCGCAGGCCGTTCGCGGCCGGCCTTGCCTACACGCAACAGTTTCATCGCGGGGTCTCCCTCGTTGCGGCTCGCGGGGGCGTGCCGTCAGGCTGTCGGCAGCTCGCGCGCCGTGATCGTATAGCTGAAGCTGGACGGGTCGAGAGCGTCCAGACGGCGCCCCCCGATCTCGCCCTCGGGGTACATGAGGAAAGGCACCGGCCGGTTTTCCGACCCTGGCAGGACCACGTCATGGGCGAAGTTGTAGCCCACCCAGTTACCCTCCCATCCACCGAAGAGACCTTTGCGCGCGGCGGCGACCTTGGGATGGTCCAGCGGCAGATCCTTCGGCGGCTCTTCGAGCATCACCTTGCGCACGTCGGCAGGATCGACAGCCACCCAGCCGAACTCGTCGAGCCAGACCTCCGCGCGGCAATGCTGGGCCTTGGTCACGTCCTCGGAACGTGCGCCGAGGCTCTTGTAGCCGAAGGCAGGAGGGCGCGATCCGCAGGCCGTAGACGTCGCGCGCCGGCAGCCCTGCGGCCCGCGCGAGCCCGACATAGAGCGCGTTCAGATCGGCGCATTTGCCCGTCAGGTCGCCCGTGACCAACATAGAGGCCACGTCGCCCAGCCCGCAGCCATGCGTCTCGCGCGCGCTGTTCTCGACGACCCAGTCATAGATCCGCCGCGCCCTGGCCCGGTCGCTGCGGGCCCAGCCGACGATGCTGCCCGCCGTGTCCTTCACGATACCATCGGTCGGAATCAGGTCGGTGGAGGCGGTGTAGCGCTGCCGTTCGACCTCGGACAGCGACGGAGCCTCGACGGGCGCGTCCGACAGGTCTGCGTGGCGATCGCGGGTCATGGCGGTCGAGGCGACGGTCAAGGTGCGCTTTCCAGCATTGGCATCCCAGGTGGCGTGAACGAAACGCGCCTTACCCTCGGGGTCCGAGGCGAGGTCCGCATGAGTCGCAGACCCGCTCCACGTCGTCTCGCCCGCCTTCATCCAGCCGGATTCGGAAACTGCGGGCACCGGAACCCAGACCTGCGCCGCCTCGGCGGTCTGCGGCAGGGTGACCTGGGTGACCAGTTCGAAGCGCCGCCAGGCATCCGGCGTGGGCGCGAAGGCTACTCGGCCGCGTCTCGGGAGCGCCGAGACCGTCAGGCCGGCGACGCCGAATTGGATGAGGTGTCGCCTGTCCATCTCGACCTCGCCGCTTGGGAACGCAGTGTGCCTAGGCCGGAACGGCTTGAATCGCAAGCGTGCCGCTATCGATGCCTTGCAGAGAAGTGGCGCGATTGAGAGGCGAAGTCGACAATGTCAACTGTGACTAAGGCACGGAACAACGTTTCGGAAGAGGCGCTGACTCGGCTGCGGATCGCAGAACGGTTACGTCGCTACGAGTACAGCCAAGACTGGCTACGATGTCAGCTGATGGGGCTGTCGCTCAAGGTCAAGCGCCGGCTGAAGGCCACTCTCGCCATCTCATCAGGTGAACGGCAAAAGGCGCTGCCGTTGGCCATCTCGGCCTGGGCCCGAACTCGTCTGCAACAGTGTGGTACAGGTCGCCGGGCGCGCGAGCCCGTTTGCGGATCGGATCTGCGTCGCAGTCGTTGGAGCCATGACTGGCGGCACGAACCACCGTCCAAAAGACAACGGAGGACGTCATGCTCACGACCAAGAGTCAAACGGAAGCCCTGCTTCGACCGGGGGAGACCTGCTGGCGGGTGGCGCGCGCCAGCCGTGCCGCCCTGATCGTCGACGCGGCCGACTATTTCCTGCATCTGCGCTCTGCGCTGACCAACGCCGAGCAGGCGGCCTATCTGATCGGCTGGGACTTCGACCTGCGCATCGAGATGTTGCCGGGCCAGAGCGACGAAGATGGGAATGCACCCGACGGCTGGCCCAACCATCTGGGGGACTTCCTCAAGGCCCTGGTGGACCGGCGCCCCGAGTTGCGCCTGCATATCCTCAAATGGGACGGCGCAATGCTCGTCGAGATCGCTCAGCAGGCTTGGGAGACGCTGAGCCTCAAGATGGCTTCCGATCGCATCCACTTCGCGCTCGACAGCCAGCACCCGGCCGGCGCTTGCCACCACCAGAAGATCGTCGTGATCGACGACCGCCTGGCCTTCTGCGGCGGGATCGACGTCACGACGGGGCGCTGGGACACGCGCGACCACGCGCCAGAAGACGACCGCCGGGCCGACCCCGACGGCTCGCTGCACCAGCCCTGGCACGACGTGACCACCGCGCTGGAGGGGCCGGCGGCTGCAGCCCTCGGCGATCTGGCGCGGATGCGCTGGCGCTCCGCCACCGGAGAGGAATTGCCTGTTCCGGAAGCCGCAAGCTCCTCGTCCTGGCCGGATGATCTGGAGCCGGATGTCCGCGATGTCGAGGTCGGTATCGCCCGCACCGAACCACGCTATCGAGGCACCGAACTGGTGAACGAGATCGAGGAGCTTTACCTCGCCGCTATTCGTGCCGCCCGTCGCACGATCTATGTCGAGAGCCAGTATCTTGCCGCCGGCTCTATCTGCGAGGCGATGGAGGCGCGCTTGGCCGAGCCCGACGGACCGGAGATCGTGATCGTCAACCCGCAGTCGGCCCAGAGCTTTCTGGAGGACGAGGCGATGCATTCCGTCCGCTCTCGGATGATCGAGCGCCTGCGAGACGCGGACGAGCGCGGCGGTGGCGAACGTTTTTCGATCTTCCACCCCGCGAACGCGAATGGCACGCCGATCTACGTTCATGCCAAGGTATTCGTGGTCGACGACTGGTTTCTCAAGATCGGGTCGAGCAATATCGACAACCGCTCCATGGGCTTCGACACCGAATGCGACATCGCCATCGAAGCCGCTTCCGAGGCGGAGCGTGCCCTGATTCGAGATTTCACGCTCTCGCTGGTGGCCGAGCATCTTGGCTGCGACCAGGACGAGGTGCGCGCAGCATGGCGGCTCAGCGGCTCGCTTTCCGTCGCGATCGGGACGCTGCGATCGCCGGAGGGGCGGAGCCTGCATCCGATCGAGCCGCAGCCGCTCGACCCGCTGGAGCGGACGCTGGCGGACACGCGCATCTTCGATCCTCGGCATTGGCCGCGCAACCGCATCCGCCCGAAGGACCGCGTCAAGCACGCCGCCAAACGCACCGTTGAACCCTATCAGTTCGAGGCAACCGGCCTTGCCACGATCCTCTTGGCGGCAGGTGTCACGGGGCTCGGTATCTGGGTCGGAAACCGAATGTTGCGGCGCTCTCGGCGGCGGCAACTCGCGGCGCCCGCGATCAGCACGGACCGAACCTTCCGTCCATCGGTGCCGCGCAAACCGCAAGGCTGACGACGCCATGCCAAGGGCCACCTCTGACGGAACGCCTCTGCCGGGACCACAAACGCGTCATGCAGTCCAGAGTTTTGCCGACGCTGACTGACAATCACACAGCCTGTCGCCCCGCGTTCTTGATCGCAGATTGGAACGGGATCTGAGGCAGCACTGCGCCAGTAAAAGGCGTAGATCCGGAGGCAGCGCCGTCCTGCCGTTCGTGCACAACGCAGCAATGGATAGGCGCCATCAGTCCTTGCGTAGGACGGAGTCTTCGGGGTGCGGCGGCGGCCTCAGGAATCTGTGGTGCTCCAGATCATCTCGGCAGGCAACCGGATCGAAATCATGTTCGGACGCCTGAAGGATTGGAGGCGCGTGGCGACGCGTTATGACCGAAGCCCAAAAGTCTTCCTCTCGGCCATCGCCCTCGCCGCTACCGTCATCTTCTGGTTATGAGTCCAGAGCCTACACGACGTTCGAGAGAATTCAAGAGCGCTTGACGTCCACCGCGAAAGCGCCTGCGCGCAAGGAATATCAGGGCAGACTTCCCGCTGCGGGGGTTTATCCACTGCAATGACTGTGAGACGGCACTAACGGCCTGCTGGTCAACCAGCAAGACGGGCAAGAAGCATCCATACTATCTTTGCAAAACCAAAGGCTGCGAGAGTTATCGCAAGTCGATTCGGCGCGACCAGCTGGAAAAAGATTTCGAAGAGCTTCTCCAGACGCTGGAGCCGTCCAAGGGGCTCTTCCAAGCGGCGAAGGCAATGTTCCGTGACATCTGGGATGCTCGGCTGGCGCGGTCCGATGAAGCAACTAAGACGCTCAAGAGTGACCTCAAGAAGATCGAAGGCCAGATCGAGACGATGCTCGACCGGATAGTCGAATCGAACACGGGCAGCGTGGTGGCGGCTTATGAGAAGCGTATCAGTAAGCTGGAAACACAGAAGATTCTGATCGAGGAGCAGGTGGCAAAATCTGGCAAACCGCTGCACACCCTAGAGGAGTCGTTCGAACTCGCCCTGCATTTTCTGTTAAGTCCTTGATATATTTGGAAAAATAGCTCGTTGGCATGGCAGAAAACGGTGCTCCGACTGGCATTTGTAGAGCCTGTTCGGCGCTGCCGAAATCGGGGCGTTCGAACCCCACAAATATCCTTCCCTTTCAAGGTGTTGGGGGATATTTCAACCGCTAAAAGTGAAGTGGCGCGCTGGGGAGGATTCGAACCCCCGACCCTCTGATTCGTAGTCAGATACTCTATCCAACTGAGCTACCAGCGCGTGGAGCCGTCACCTATCCCCCTATAGCGCAGACCGCAAGGGGGGTAGGCGATTTTTCTTCAAAGACCTGGACGGGCGCGGTCCGGCGAGGGCAGCAGCGCCATCGGATCGGGTTCGGGCGCATAGTCGCGCGGCGGCGCGTCGGCGTGGCGCGTCAGGCGCTTGAAGTGGAAGCGATGCTCCCTCGCATCGACCACATCCGAGCACAGGAGCACCGACGCGATATGCTGGTCCCCCCGATAAAGCTCGGCGAGGCCCGGCACCTTCCGGTCGTCACCTTTCTTGATCGACAGGCCCTTCGCCCATAGCCGCTCGACCGGAGCGGAATGGTTGCCCCACACCAATCTGTACTGTGGTGTCGGCGCGCGGCCGGCCGCGGGATCATCTGCGAAAATCTCCCAAGACATCATCATCCTCCTGAAGCCGCCCCGGAAGGTGGATGCCGGCGGCGTGCCTTCAAGAAGGCGTATAATACAGTTTCCTAACAAAATCACGCCGCGTTGCCGCATGAATGGCCACTTGGAAACCCGCACCTATGTCCCTGCTCAACAAGATGGAGAGGACCGACATGGGCAAGCTGATTGACGGCGAATGGCGGGACGTCTGGTACGACACTGACGCGACAGGCGGCGAGTTCCAGCGCTCCGCCCAGGAGTTCCGCAACTGGATCACGGTGGACGGCAGCGCCGGGCCAACCGGAGAAGGTGGCTTTGCGGCCGAGGCGAACCGCTACCACCTCTATGTCTCCTACGCTTGCCCTTGGGCAAACCGGGCCCTTTTCTTCCGAAAGCTCAAGGGCCTGGAACGCTACATCGACGTTTCGGTGGTGCACCCCGAGATGCTGTCCGAAGGATGGGAGTTTCGCACCGATTTCCCCGGCGCCACCGGCGATAAGGTCTACGGCCTGCCCTACCTGCGGGACGTCTACCTGCGCGCGATCCCGCAGATGACCGGCCGTGTCACCGTACCCGTGCTGTGGGATCTCAGGCGCGAAACGGTGGTCTCGAATGAATCGGCGGACATCATCCGCATTTTCAACTCGGCCTTCGACGACCTGACTGGCAATCACGACGACTATTATCCCGTGGACCTGCGTGACCGGATCGACGAGATCAACGACCGGGTCTACGATACGGTCAACAACGGGGTCTACAAGGCCGGCTTCGCGACGAGCCAAGGCGCCTATGACCGCGCTGTCCACGCGCTGTTCGATTCGTTCGACTGGCTCGAGGGGCTCCTGTCGCAGAACCGCTATGTCGTGGGCGACCGGATCACCGAGGCGGACTGGCGTCTCTTTTCGACGCTGGTGCGGTTTGACCTCGTCTACCACACCCACTTCAAGTGCAACCGCAGCTTCCTGCGCGAATACCCGAACCTCTGGGCCTACACGCGCGAATTGTACCAATGGCCGGGCATCGCCGAAGAGGTTCACTTCGACCACTTCGTCCGGCACTACCACTACAGCCACGACATGGTGAACCCGCACAGGATCATTCCGATCAACCCGGTGCTCGACTGGAATGCGCCGCACGGACGGGGCTGACGGCTTCATATTGAACCGACGGGGACGCGGCTGTGATCGACGGCAACGCGCCGGTCCGTATCATCCCGCATGGTACGACCGCCGCACGTGTCTGCAACGACAGCCCCGCGCGAACCAATCGTCTGAGCGCTTTTCGCATCCACAGGAATTTTGCCTAAGCCTTATGCAGCGCGCCGCAGCCGAGGGAGCGGACTGACGGCGCCTCCTTCCCGGGCAGACTGCTTCGGTCTTGTCTGGGGCGATACCTCACGGCTAGACGCATGGTCCTCAGGTGAGCCGGGCAACAGTGGCGGCCCCTTCTACGAAACGCACGGGGCCACCGGAATCAGCTTGAGCCTCCGCGGCAGAGATCCCGGCCCCCCCATACCCAAAGTCCAAGCTTCCGCCGCCTCACCTGCCGGCTCGTCTGGCCAGGCGCCTTTCGATCTGCACCATCCCGTCG
>NZ_JBELKF010000107.1:0-9273 GCF_042089775.1 Palleronia sp. | reverse complement strand
TCTCCGCGAGGGAGTTACAGTCCCCTGCCACACCTTGCGGCCTGTCGCCCACTGACTGTGGCGGCTCTCCTACCCACGGTAGTGAGGGGCGTCAACACGAAAATCTCTTGAATTTCGGACCGTCCCCGCGCATGGCCCGCTCATGACAAAGAAACCGAAATGGGTGGTCGAGAAAGAGCGTGGTCGCCGCGAGGCCGCGCGCGAGACCGTTTGGCTGTTCGGCCTGCACGCGGTGCGCGATGCGCTTGAGAACCCCCGCCGCGAGGTTCTGCGCCTCGTCGTCACGAAGAACGCCGCCGATCGGCTCGGCGAGGCGGTGCGTCACGCCCCCGAGGTCGAGGAAGCCGATCCGCGCAGGTTTCCCGCTCCGCTCGATCCCGGGTCGGTGCACCAGGGCGCCGCGCTCGAGGTCAAGCCGCTGGATTGGGGGCGCCTCGAAGACATCGCGGTCGAGGGGACGGGGCCGATCGTCGCGCTCGACCGGGTGACCGATCCGCACAATGTAGGCGCGATCCTGCGATCGGCCGAAGTGTTCGGCGCGCGGGCGGTGATCGCGCCGTCGCGCCATTCCGCGCCCGAGACCGGGGCGCTGGCCAAGACCGCCTCTGGCGCGCTGGAGCGCCAACCCTACCTGCGGGTCGGCAATCTTGGCGATGCGCTCGAGTCGCTGAAGGGGATGGGCTATCTTTGCCTTGGCCTTGCCGGTGAGGCCGATGTCAACGTGGCTGAGGCCGCTGCCGCCGCGGGATCGCGACCGATCTGCCTTGTTCTGGGCGCCGAGGGGCCGGGCCTGCGCGAGCGGACGCGCGAGCTGTGCGACCGGCTGGTGCGCATTTCGGCGGCGGGAGAGTTCGGCTCGCTGAACGTGTCGAATGCTGCCGCGGTGGCGCTCTACGCGGCAACCCGCTGAGGCCCAGCCAGGCTCAAGTCACGATCGCGCGAGATCCCTTTCAGTTGCCCTTGGGCAACGCCATTTCTCACGCAGGCGCCGGACCGGAACACCCGGCGCGTCATCACTGTCCCTCGTTCCACACTTCGCGCCCGGGCTGAACCCCCGGGCGCGTTTTTCGTTGGGGTCCTGCCAATCCAAGGGGACCCCACATGACCGATGACGACATTCGCCGCATCCTCACCGACGTGAACCGGATCGCGCTCGTGGGCGCGTCGGCCAATCCTGCGCGCCCCAGCAACGGCGTCGGCCAGTTCCTTGCCGCGCGCGGCTACGAGGTTCATCCTGTCAACCCCGGCCTCGCCGGCCAAAGCCTGTTCGGCCGCACGGTCGTGGCCCGCCTGCCTGACCTTTCCGATGATATCGAGATGCTCGACATCTTTCGCCGGTCCGATGCCGTACCGGCCGTGGTCGAAGAGGCGCTGGACGTCATGCCATCTCTGCGGGTGGTGTGGATGCAGCTAGGCGTCGTCAGCCCCGAAGCGGCCGCGATGGCCGAGGCGAATGGTGTCGAGGTCGTGATGGATCGCTGTCCCAAGATCGACATCCCCCGGCTGGGCATCGAGCGCCGCGCGACCTGACGGCACGCTCGCGGCCCCGTCAGCGGGCCTTGCTGGACAAGCAGGGGGGGCGCGGATAGGACGAGTTCGATCTTCGCGGGCCGTCCGAGGCCCGCCCGACCGCAGAAGGACCGATCCATGTTTGCAACGCCCGCTTACGCGCAGGCCGTCGGTGGGGGCGCCGGGGGCGCCATCGCCAGCTTCCTGCCGCTGATCCTCATCTTCGCCATCATGTATTTCCTGCTGATCCGTCCGCAGCAGAAGAAGGTGAAGGAGCACCAGAGGATGGTCGAGGCGCTGCGCCGGGGCGACCAGGTCGTGACCGCAGGCGGGCTTGTCGGCAAGGTGACCAAGGTGCACGACAACGGCGAGGCCGAGGTCGAGCTGGCCGAAGGCGTCAAGGTGCGCGTTGTCAAGTCGACGATCGCACAGGTCCGCAACAAGACCGAGCCGGCCGCCGAGAGCTGATCGCTCTGCGCCGTCCATCCGGGGGCCGCTAGATGCTGCACATTCCGCTACTGAACCGCATCCTGATCTGGGGTGTGGTGGTCATCGGCCTCGCCCTCGCGATGCCGAACCTCTTCTACAACCGCGTGGAGCAGGCGAACGACGCCCGCGCCGCGATCGAGGTCGAGGGCGCGACGCCCGAACGGCTCGAGGCTGCGTCCCAATGGCCGGAATGGCTGCCTTCCGGGCTGGTCAACCTCGGTCTGGACCTGCGCGGCGGCGCGCATCTGCTGGCCGAAGTGCAGGTCGAGGATGTCTACGCGCAGCGCATGGACGGCATCTGGCCCGAACTGCGGGACGAGTTGCGGGACGCCCGCGAAACGGTCGGCACGATTCGCCGGGCGGATGAGGGCGGGCCGGTGCTCGAGGTGCGGATCTCGGACGCCGAGGGGCTGCCCCGTGCTCTCGAGATCGCGCGCGGGCTGTCGCAACCGGTGACGTCGCTGACCGGCGGTGGCGGGCAGAGCCTTGATGTGTCGGGCGAGCAGACCGGCGACACCGCCGTCATCCGCATCTCGATGAGCGAGGCCGAACGCGCCGCGACCGATGACCGCACGATCCGCCAGAGCCTCGAGATCATCCGCCGCCGCGTGGACGAGGTCGGCACGCGCGAGCCGACGATCCAGCGGCAGGGCGCAGACCGTATCCTGATCCAGGTGCCCGGCATCGGATCGGCCGACGAGCTGAAAAGCCTGATCGGCACCACTGCGCAGCTGACCTTCCACCCGGTCGTCAGCCGGACCACGGACCCCGAGACGAACCCCGGCGCCGGCAACGTGATCTATCCGTCCGTGGACGAAACCGGCACCTATTACGTGCTGGAGCGCACTCCGGTCCTGTCCGGCGAGACGCTCGTGGACGCGCAGCCGGCCTTCGATCAGAACGGGCAGCCGGCGGTGAACTTCCGCTTCAATCCGCAGGGCGCGCGCGTCTTCGGGGAATACACGTCCGAGAATATCGGTTCGCCCTTCGCGATCGTGCTGGACGAAGAGGTGATCTCGGCCCCCGTCATCCAGAGCGCGATCACCGGCGGCTCGGGCATCATCACCGGCAACTTCACGGTGGAGCAGTCGACAGAACTGGCCGTTCTCCTGCGCGCAGGCGCCCTGCCGGCCGAGCTGACCTTCCTCGAAGAGCGCACCATCGGTCCCGAGCTTGGCCAGGACTCGATCGAGGCCGGGCGGATCGCCTGCATCGTCGCCTTCGCGGCCGTCCTGATCTTCATGGGCCTCAGCTACGGGCTGTTCGGCCTCTTCGCCAACATAGCGCTTCTGATCAACGTCGGCCTGATCTTCGGTCTGCTGAGCATGATCGGCGCAACGCTGACCCTGCCGGGTATCGCGGGGATCGTGCTGACAATCGGCATGGCGGTGGACGCCAACGTGCTGGTCTTCGAGCGTATTCGCGAAGAACTGAAGACTGCCCGCGGACCGGCACGCGCAATCTCGCTCGGTTACGAGCGCGCTCTGTCGGCCATCGTGGACGCGAACATCACCACCTTCATCATCGCCGGCATCCTGTTCGCGCTGGGGTCGGGGCCCGTTCGTGGCTTCGCGGTGACGCTGGGCCTCGGCATCCTCACCTCGGTCTTCACCGCAATCTACCTGACGCGGCTGATCATCGTGACGTGGTTCGACCGCCGTCGCCCGAAAACCATCGAGGTTTGATCCCATGCGCCTGAAACTCGTTCCCGAAAACGTCGACATCGACTGGTTCAAGAACGCGCGGCTGACCCTTGGAGCTTCAGCCGTGGCGGTGGTGCTGTCGCTTGTGGCGTGGGCGGTGCTGGGGCTGAACTTCGGCATCGACTTCCAGGGCGGCACCACGATCCGAAGTCAGGCGGAAGAGCCGGTGAACGTGGCCGAATACCGTGCCGCCATCGGCGATCTGGGCCTGGGCGACGTGGTAATCTCCGAAGTATTCGACCCGTCGTTCGGTGCGGACGAGAACGTCGCGATGATCCGGATCGCTGCGCAGGACGACTCGGGCTCGGTCCAGCAAGATACGATCGAGGAGATCCGGCAGACGCTGGCCGAGATTGCTCCGTCCATCGAGTTCAGCAGCGTGGAATCGGTCGGTCCCAAGGTCTCGGGAGAGCTGATCCAGACCGCGTTCCTGGCCGTGGCGGCCTCGATGGCGGCGATCCTGTTCTACATCTGGCTGCGGTTCGAATGGCAGTTCTCGATCGGCGCGGTCGCCGCGTTGTTCCACGACGTGATCCTGACGATCGGTATCTTCTCGGTCCTGCAGATCCAGTTCGACCTGGCGACGATCGCCGCGATCCTGACGATCATCGGCTATTCGATCAACGACACGGTGGTGATCTTCGACCGCCTCCGCGAGAACCTGATTAAGTTCAAGCAGCGCCCCCTGCGCGACGTGATGAACCTGTCGGTGAACGAAACGCTGAGCCGGACGGTGATGACGAGCGGAACCACCCTTGTCGCGTTGATCGCGCTTCTGGTCCTGGGCGGTGACGTGATCCGAAGCTTCGTCTTCGCGATCACCTGGGGCATCGTGGTCGGTACATATTCTTCGGTCTTCGTGGCGAAGAACATTGTCCTGTTCCTGGGCGTGAAGCGCGACTGGTCCAAGCCGGACAAGACCGAGGGCAACCAGTTCTCAAGCGTGGACAGCTGATCAGTCCGGCGTCCTGCTGCGCGATAGGTTAAGGTCGCCACGGCAACTGAGGGAGACGCGTCATGGAGATGAACGAGGCAACCTATTTCGGCGCCACGCCGATCGACGGATACGGCCCGGGCTTCTTCCGGATCGGCGGCGAGGTTCATGAAGGTGCGCTGCTGCTCCTGCCGTCGGGAGTGCGCGAATGGGCCGGATTCGAGGCGGAGCCCATCGTCGCGGCAGAGGCAGAGATCGATCTGCTGGTCGTCGGCACCGGCCCCGAGATGTCCTACCACCTGCCGCGCGAGTTCCACTCGGCCATCGAGGCGGCGGGCATTGGAATCGAGGTCATGGCCTCGCCCCAGGCCTGCCGAACCTTCAACGTCCTTCTGGGCGAGGGACGGCGCGTCGGGGCAGCTCTTCTGCCCGCATGACCCTGATCGCCCGCGATTTAACCGTGGGCCGGGGCGGACTGCCCGTTCTGGCGCATATGTCCTTCACGGTAGAACCCGGGCGCGCATTGATCCTGCGCGGCCCGAACGGCTCGGGCAAGACAACTCTTCTACGCACCTTGGCGGGCCTTCAGGCGGCTTATGATGGCGCGGTCGAGCCCGGACCGGATGCTGTCGCCTATGGTGGGCATCGCGACGGCATGAAGGGCCAGATGACGGTGGCCGAGAATCTGACGTTCTGGGCCGGGCTGCATGGCGTTCACGACATCGAACCGGCGCTGAAGGCGTTCGATCTTGCACGGCTTGAGGACCGTTGGGCGCAGCACCTGTCGGCGGGGCAGGGACGGCGGCTGGGACTCGCCCGGCTTCTGGTGACGGGCCGGCTAATCTGGTGCCTGGATGAGCCGACGGTCTCGCTCGACGCCGAGAACACGAAGCGCTTCGCCGACATGGTGCGCGGCCACTTGGCCGGCGGTGGAATCGCCGTGATTGCAACTCACATCGACCTAGGCCTCAAGGGCGAGGTGCTGGACGTCCGCCTCTATAGGGCCACGCTGGAGGCGCTCGAATGAGCGGGCGCGCGCCATGCTGAGGCTGATCGCGCGGGATCTCCTGTTAGCGGTCCGGTCGGGCGGCGGGTTCGGGTTGGGCCTCGCGTTCTTCCTGATCGTGACGGTGCTGGTGCCGTTCGGCGTCGGCCCCGAGACGGCGCGGCTGGCGCCGATCGCGCCCGGTATCCTGTGGGTCGGAGCGCTGCTGGCCTGCCTTTTGTCGCTGGACCGGATCTTTGCGCTCGACCGCGAGGACGGGGCGCTGGACCTTCTGGCGACTGCGCCCGTGCCGCTAGAGGCGCTGACGCTGGCGAAGGCAGCGGCGCACTGGCTGGTGACGGGCCTGCCGATATCGCTCGCCGCGGCGCCCTTGGGGCTGTTTCTTGGCCTGCCGTGGCCCGGCCACCTGTGGCTGACCCTGTCGCTGTTGGTGGGCACGCCGGCGCTGTCGCTGATCGGCTGTTTCGGCGCGGCTCTGACGGTCGGGCTGCGGCGCGGAGGGCTGCTGTTGTCGTTGCTGGTGCTACCGCTTTACATTCCGACGCTGGTCTTCGGCGCCGATGTGGCGCGGCGCGGCGCCGAGGGGGTGGCAACTGGAACGCCGCTCGCGCTTCTCGGCGCGGTGACGCTAGGGTGCTTGGCGGGGCTGCCATTTGCCGCGGCGGCCGCGCTGCGCGTGTCGCTGCGATGAGCCTTCGCATGTGTGACAGCGCGTCCCTTGCCGCCTGTCCCGGCGCCCGCTAGAGGATCCCCGATGTCCATCTGGTCCTTTGCCAATCCCACCCGTTTCATGGCGGTCACCGCGCGTCTGGTGCCCGCCCTTGGCGCGCTTGCGGCGGTGCTTCTGGGGATCGGTCTTGTCTGGGGCTTCTTCTTCACGCCCGACGATTATCGGCAGGGCGCGACGGTCAAGATCATCTACCTGCACGTCCCGTCGGCGCTTTTCGCGATCAACGCGTGGTTCATGATGCTGGCGGCGTCGCTGATCTGGCTAATCCGGCGACACCATGTCTCGGCCCTCGCGGCGCGGGCGGCTGCGCCGGTAGGAATGACGATGACGCTGATCGCGGTGGTCACAGGCGCGGTCTGGGGGCAACCAATGTGGGGCACGTGGTGGGCATGGGACCCGCGACTGACCTCGTTCCTGATCCTGTTCCTGTTCTACCTCGGCTACATCGCGCTCTGGGGCGCGATTGACGATCCCGACACCGCGGCCGACCTGACCAGCGTGCTGTGCCTCGTGGGCAGCGTGTTCGCGGTGCTTTCGCGCTATGCGGTGAACTTCTGGAACCAAGGGTTGCACCAGGGCGCGTCGCTGTCGATGGACGTCGAGGAGAACGTGGACAACGTGTTCTACTATCCGCTCATCATCTGCATCGCGGGATTTGCGGCGCTGTTCGTGGCGCTGGTGCTCTTGCGGACACGGACAGAGATTCGGGCGCGACGTCTGCACGCGTTGCGCCTGCGCGAAAGGATGGCCGATGCCTGATCTTGGGAAATACGCGGTCGAGGTGGGGCTCGCTTACGGGCTGTCGGGCCTGCTGATCCTCGGCCTGTTGGCACTGTCCGTGCTGCGGGCCGGGCGCATCCGGCGCCAGCTTGAGCGGGTGGAGGCACGGCGTCATGGCTAAGCTGCCGCTTCTTGCCATCATCCCGCCGGTGATTTTTGCGGGGCTTGCCGGGTTGTTCTATGCCGGGATGCAGCGGGACGATCCCGAGGCGCTGCCGTCGACCTTCGTGGGCCGCGAGGCGCCGGCGCTGAGCGTGACCGATCTGGGGGATCTGCCGCCTGTGACGGCCGACGCGCTTGACGCGCCCGGGATGAAGCTGGTGAACTTCTGGGCGTCGTGGTGCGCGCCGTGTCGGGTCGAGCACCCGAACCTCGTGAAGCTGTCCCGCGACGAGGGGGTTCCGATCTACGGCATCAACTACAAGGATCAGCCGGACAACGCGCTCGACTTTCTGGAAGAGCTCGGCAACCCCTACGCTGGCGTCTCGGCCGATGCGAACGGGCGGACGGCGCGGGACTGGGGTGTCTATGGCGTGCCCGAGACCTTCGTGGTGGACGGAGAAGGGCGCGTGGTCGCCCGCGTTGCCGGCCCGGTGACGGAGCGCACACTCGAGCGGACGATCCGGCCAGCGCTGGCGGGTCAGTGACGGCCTAGGCCGCCAATCCGGCGATCAACAGAATGGCAAGAATGGCTGTTTCCACCATCGGAAGCGGCCAGCCGAGGCGTGCTGTTGCGGTGCGGAGTGCGTGTCTCATGCCAGTCCGGATTGGATGCCGTCGTTGCACACTAGACGATCTCGCCGCGTCTTCGAACGGGTTGAGAAGGATTGTCCGCGTTTCCGGAGAGCGCAAAAAAAAGGGCCGGCGCGAGGCCGGCCCTTTCGGTTGCGATGCGGTGACTTCAGGCAGCCGAGGCGGTGCCTGCCAGACGGCGCAGCACGTAGTGCAGGACGCCGCCGTTCTTGACGTAGTCGATCTCGATCGCGGTATCGATGCGGCTTTTCAGCGTGATCTCTTTCGACGAGCCGTCCGCGTACTTGATCGTGCAGGGCACTTCGGCGCCGGGGCGGAAGTCGTCCTCGAGCCCGTGGATCGAGAATTCCTCGTCGCCGGTCAGCTTGAGGCTTTCGCGAGTGTCACCGCCCGTGAACTCGAAGGGCAGGACGCCCATCCCCACGAGGTTCGAGCGGTGGATACGCTCAAAGCTGGCGGCGATCACTGCCTTCACGCCCAGGAGGGCGGTGCCCTTCGCGGCCCAGTCACGGGACGAGCCCGCTCCATATTGCTCACCAGCCACGACGACGAGGGGTGTGCCCTGCGCCTGGTAGGCCATTGCCGCGTCGTAGATCGCCATTTGCTCGCCATCGGGGCCCTTGGTGTAGCCACCTTCGACGCCGTCCAGCATCTCGTTACGGATGCGGATGTTGGCAAAGGTGCCCCGCATCATGACCTCGTGATTGCCGCGGCGCGACCCGTACGAGTTGAACTCGCGCGGCTGGACCTGGCGCTCGGTCAGGTAGGACCCGGCGGGGGTGGTCTCCTTGAACGAACCGGCGGGCGAGATGTGATCGGTCGTGACCATGTCGCCCAGCAAGGCCAGCATCCGCGCACCTTCGACGTTCGAGATCTTGCCCGGCTTCTTGCCCATGCCCCGGAAGTAGGGCGGGTTCTGCACATAGGTCGAATCGGCGGGCCAGTCGTAGGTCTGGCTGTCGGTGGTCTCGACCTCCTTCCACTTCTCGTCGCCCTCAAACACGTTGGCGTACTTCTTCTGGAAGCTTTCGCGCGTCACGGTCTTCTCGACCAGTTCGGCGATCTCGGACTGGTCCGGCCACAGGTCCCTGAGGTAGACGTCGTTGCCGTTCTTGTCCTTGCCCAGAGGCTCGGACGTGATGTCCACGTTCATGTCGCCGACCAGCGCGTAGGCCACCACGAGCGGCGGCGAGGCGAGGTAGTTGGCGCGCACGTCGGGGCTGATCCGGCCTTCGAAGTTGCGGTTGCCCGACAGGACCGAGCAGGCGATCAGGTCGTTTTCGCTGATGGCCTCGGACAGCTCTTCGGGGATGGGGCCCGAGTTGCCGATGCAGGTGGTGCAGCCATAGCCCACGAGGTTGAAGCCGAT
>NZ_JBELKF010000106.1:0-9356 GCF_042089775.1 Palleronia sp. | reverse complement strand
GTCGATGACGCGCGTGCGGCCATCGCCCGGTTGCAGGGCCAGTCCGAGCCGCAGCCGCAGCCGCAGGGCCAGCCCCAGCAACTGCCGCCGCTGGACAGCGCCGGTGCACAGGAAGAGGCCGCGCTTGGCCTGACCCCGGTCACCCGCCGCGCGGTCGAGACGCGGCTGGCGCAGCTTGGATACGAGCCTGGTGCTGTCGACGGCGAGTTCGATGATCGCACCCGATCCGCCCTGCGCAGCTATCAGCAAAGTGCGGGTCTGCCGCAGACGGGCTACGTCAACCAGATTACGGCGGTGCGGCTTCTTGCCGACACGCTGCGCGATGTCCTGCGCTAGCAACGGCTCGCCGGCTGCGTTACACGGTCGGGCAGACCCAACGGAGCCTGCCCGATGACCGATCGACCGATTCCGCCCCGCCGCCCCATGACGCTGCGCGATGTGTCCGAAGCGTCTGGCGTCAGCGAGATGACGGTCAGCCGCGTCCTGCGCAACCGCGGCGACGTCAGCGCCGCCACGCGCGAGAAGGTGCTGGCCGCCGCGTCCGAGCTTGGCTACGTGCCGAACAAGATCGCCGGCGCTCTGGCCTCATCGCGGGTGAACCTCGTGTCGGTCATCATTCCTTCCCTGTCCAACATGGTCTTTCCCGATGTGCTGAGCGGGATCACCGAGGTGCTGGACGAGACGCATCTTCAGCCCGTCGTCGGCGTCACCAACTATCGCCCCGAGCGGGAAGAGAAGGTGATCTACGAGATGCTCTCGTGGCGCCCCTCGGGGGTCATCATCGCGGGCATCGAGCACAACGAGGCGTGCCGCCGGATGCTGCGCGCCGCCGACGTGCCGGTGGTCGAGATCATGGACGTGGATGGCGAGCCGGTGGATTCGGTCGTGGGCATCAGCCAGCGCCGGGCAGGGCGGATGATGGCCGAGGCGATCCTGAAGCAGGGGTTCGAGCGCATCGGCTTTCTCGGCACCCGGATGCCGCTGGACCACCGCGCCCGCAAGCGGTTCGAAGGCTTCACCGAGGCGCTGGCGCGCAAGGGGCTAGAGGTCGTGGACCAGGAGTTCTACGAGGGCGGCTCGGCGCTGAAGAAGGGGCGCGAGATGACCGAGACGATCCTCGGGCGGATGCCGGACCTCGATTTCCTTTATTATTCCAACGACATGATCGGCGCCGGCGGCCTGATGTGGTGCCTTGAGCAGGGGATCGACATCCCCGGCCAGCTGGGTCTGGCGGGATTCAACGGGACCGAGCTTCTCGACGGGTTTGCCAAGAGGCTCGCCACGATGGATGCGGGACGTCGCGAAACCGGACGCGAGGCGGCCAAGATCATCGCCGCGCGCGCCGACGGCTCCCTGACCGAGCCGCGCCGGGTCGAGATCGAGCCGAAGATCAGCTACGGCGACACCCTGCGGCGCTACAAGCCCTGACACTTCCTCGATAATTCTGAACCCTGATCCCCGGCGCACCTTGGTGCGCCGGTTCTTTTTTGCGCTCTCGCGCAAGGCCCGCTTGCACGACGGTGTGTAGCCATCCATATACCATCCACTTGGATGGAGATGGACAATGCCGAAGATCCACCGATTGCCTGAGAAGCACGCTGACACCGAGAAGGTGACAATCAACCTGGGCCACGTGGACCTTGGCCGGATCGACCTCCTGGTGCGCGAGGGCTTCTATTCCAATCGCACCGACTTCATCCGTTCTGCCATCCGCAACCAGCTGATCTCGGAGGCGCGCGCCGTGGATCAGTCGGTCGCCCGGCACCGTTTCGAGCTTGGGCTCTTCGACGTCACGCGCGCCGATCTCGAAACGCTGCGCGATGCCGGAGAGGTCCTGCATCTGCGGGTCGTCGGCCTTGCCCGGATCGCGGGCGACGTGTCGGTGGACCTTGCGCAGGACACCATCGGATCGCTGAACGTACTGGGCTCGCTCCAGGCACCAAAGGACGTCAAGGCGGCCCTCGCGGACCGCATCACCTGAGGGGCGCGCCCTCTCGCATCAAGGACGGACATCATGAGAAACGATCTCGCGGCGGCGTTTCGCCGGGCGCTTCAGAAGACCCGCGCCTCCGATCCCCGGGGGGCCACAGCAATTATCCAGGAGGCTCTGGGCGGCGGCGCGCGTTTGGATTGCGGACCGTGCAACGCGTTTCGCGACGCCTTCAAGGGTCCGCGGGCGGCGCAAGCGCGGAGCGCGTGGAGCGGCCTCAGCGGCATGGGCGCCACCTCGGGGAAGACAGGGGCACGTGCGCCGGTGCCCGAGGGTGCAACGATCGAGATGCTGCGCCACGACGCCCCGGCGGGCAGCCGCGACTATCGCCTCTTCATGCCGTCGCCGCGCGAGGGCGTCCCGGTCGGTCTGGTGCTCATGCTGCACGGATGCACCCAATCGCCCGAGGATTTTGCCCTCGGCACAAAGATGGACCTCGCGGCCGAGGCGGCCGGATTCGTTGTCGCCTACCCAGGTCAGACCGGCGCGCATAACATGCAGTCCTGCTGGAACTGGTTTCGCCCCGAGGACCAGGGGCGCGATCGTGGCGAGCCCGCCATCCTCGCCTCGCTGGCCACCTCTCTGGCCGAGCGGTTCGACCTGAAGGGCCGGGTCCACGTCGCGGGCCTGTCGGCGGGCGGCGCCATGGCCGCCGTGCTGGCCGAGACGCACCCGGACGTATTTTCCGCCGCGGGGATTCACTCCGGCCTTCCTGCGGGTGCCGCGCAGGACATCCCCTCAGCCTTCGCGGCGATGCAGGGTCAGGCTGGCGGGCGTGCGCCGAAGCTGCCCGTGATCGTCTTCCACGGCACCGCGGACAACACCGTTTCGGACCGGAACGCGCGCACCCTGATCCCCGGAAGCGGGGTTGAGACAAGCCACACCGCCAGCGGCCGAAGCTGGACCCGACTGACGGCCGAACGGTCGGAACTGTGGCTGGTCGAGGGCGCCGGCCACGCCTGGTTCGGCGGCGATCCGGCAGGCTCTTACGCCGATCCCGCCGGGCCGGCTGCGTCGGCCGAGATGCTGCGCTTCTTTGCCGACCAGGCGCGCGACTAGCCGATCCGGCCGCGCGGCCCCTCGCCGACCTGGCCGCGGTGCAGCAGCAGGTGATCGAGCATCACCGCCGCGGCCATGGCCTCGGCCACGGGAACGGCGCGAATGCCGACGCAGGGATCGTGACGACCCTTGGTCACGATCTCGGCTGGCTCGCCTGCCTTGGTGATCGTTCGGCGGGTGGTCAGGATCGACGAGGTCGGCTTGACCGCAAAGCGCACGACGATGTCCTGCCCGGTCGAGATGCCGCCAAGGATGCCGCCCGCGTGGTTTGAGCCGTATTCCGGACCATCCGGCCCCATCAGGATCTCGTCCGCGTTCCCGCTGCCGGTCAGGGCGGCCGCGTTCATGCCCTCGCCGATTTCGACTCCCTTCACCGCATTGATCGACATCATCGCGGCGGCCAGATCCGTGTCGAGCTTGCCGTAGATCGGCGCCCCAAGGCCCGCCGGAGCGCCCGAGATCCGGCACTCGATCACCGCGCCAACGCTGTCGCCGGACTTGCGCAGCTCGTCCAGGTAGTCGGCCCATTGCGCAGCGGTCTGCGCGTCGGGCGTCCAGAACGGGTTGCGCGCGACCTCGTCCCAATCGAACCGCGCAGGGTCGGCCCGGTGCGGCCCCATCTGCACCATGTAGCCCTGCACCTGCATCTCGGGCGCCAGCCGGTCCAGCGCAGCCCGCGCGACACCACCGGCGGCAACCCGCGCCGCCGTCTCGCGCGCGCTGGAGCGGCCGCCGCCGCGCGGATCGCGGATGCCGTATTTCTGCCAATAGGTGATGTCGGCATGGCCGGGGCGGAATTTCTCGGCGATCTCGGTATAATCCTTCGACCGCTGGTCGGTGTTGCGGATCATCAGCTGGATCGGGGTGCCCGTCGTCTCGCCCTCGTAGACGCCCGACAGGATCTCGACCTCGTCGGCCTCGCGCCGCTGGGTGGTGTACTTGTTCTGCCCCGGCTTGCGCTTGTCGAGCCAGACCTGGATCTCCTCGGGCGCAAGCGGCACGCCCGGCGGGCAGCCGTCCACTGTGGCACCCAAGGCGGGACCGTGGCTTTCGCCCCATGTCGTGACGCGGAAGAGGTGACCGTAGGTGTTCAGGCTCATCGGGGGGTCCTTCGCTGACCCCCCGGGAGTAGCGGTGCGGCTGCGCCCTCTCAAGCCCTACTGCGGCTCTTTCGTCTCAAAGCGCAGGGCCTTGGCGCTGCGCTCGGGGAAGCCTTTCCAGTAGGTGTGATCTTCGGTCGGCTGGCCGTCCTCCATCGCGTAGGTGCCGTCGTCGGCGGTCTCGACAAGATCGAGGTACTCGGCCTTCGACTGGTCGTCCTTCAGGTGCAGGTCCATGAAGGCGGTGACGAAATGCTGCAGGATGTTGTTCATCCGCGTCGTGTCCCAGACTGCATCGGCGTAGTGGCCGAAGACCGCGGGGTCGCCCCACGCCTCCTGCGGGGCGGGCATCGGCGCGGCTGCGTTGTGGTTCGCGCCTTGATACGTCAGCAAATGGCGGGTGGTGCCGGTCGTCTCGTCGAAGATCGTGCGGATGGCGTCGTACCCAGAGACGTCGTCCTGGCTGCCCGCAACGATCATCAACGGGACGTCGATGTTCGACAGGCCCTCCTGGGACCAGAACCCGCGATTGCGGCCCCACGGGCCGATGGCCACCGTGGCGGCGAGGCGATCGTCGTGGATCTCGGCCAGTCGGTCGGCGCCCACGCGAAGCTCGGACAAGAGGTTGCCCGGCGGGGTGTAGCGCTCGGGCCAGCCGCCCTCCTCAAGCCCGGCGCCAGAGAAGATCAGCGCGCCATAGCCGCCCATGGAATAGCCGACGAGGCCGGTCCGGCTGGCATCGACAATCCCGCCCAGGTCGCCACCGAGCGAGGCCATCTGATCCAGCACGAAGGACTGGTCCTGCGGCCGGTTGTAGAGGGTCGAGCCAAATGCGCCTATATCCGAATAGGTGCTGTCGGGATGATCGATCGAGGCGGTGACATAGCCCTTCGAGGCGAGGTTCTCGGCCAGGTGCGCCATCAGGAATCGGTTGCCCGGGTAGCCGTGCGAGATCAGGACCAGCGGGAAGCTGCCTTCGGCCGGTGCGGCGTCGCGGGCGGCGCGGCCGGTCAGGGTCGCCTGCGTCTCACCGTCGCGCAGGTAGGCCGTGTAGGTGCCACCAGCCTCGGTGCCTTCGGCGGCGGGATAGAAGACTTCGACCGTGATCTCGCGGTCATAGCGGGTCATGTTGCCTTCTTCGGTGGAATTCACCACGTCGACCACGTCGGGCCGGGTGAAGGTCATCGTGCGGACGCCGACGGTATGCTCTCCGTAGGGGGCAAGCTCGGGCGCGTCGGGCCGGATGCGATCGATCGGGTTCTCCTGCGCGACGGCAGGCGTGGCCAGCATCAGGGCCAGGGCGACGTGTTTCATGTGATTGTCCTCCGTAGCTGGACGCTAGAGGAAGGCGGCGCGCGCTACAACGCGTGGCGCGGGGTGTAGACGTGGCGTCCCACGCGCCGCGTGCGGGACGAGCCGACGATCACCACGGTGCGCATGTCCGCCATTTCGGGCGTCGCCTCTTGCAGCCCGACGGTGCGGATTTCTTCCTCGGGGGTGGTGACCGCGCGGGCGAACATCACCGGTCGGTCATCGCCGCAGGCCTCGCGCAGCACTTCGAGCGTCCGGCGAAACCCTTCAGGCCGCGAGACCGAGCGCGGGTTGTAGAACGCAATCGCGAAATCGGCCTCGACGGCCAGACGCAACCGCCGTTCGATCACGTCCCACGGCTTGAGGTTGTCGCTAAGGTTGATCGCGCAGAAATCATGGCCGAGGGGTGCGCCGATCTGAGCGGCCGCAGCGAACATCGCCGAGATGCCTGGCAGGACCGCGACGTCCAGCGCCTGCCAGTCCGGGCGATCCTCCATCGCCTCGAACACCGCTGCGGCCATGGCAAAGACGCCCGGGTCCCCGGACGAAACCACGACGACCCACCGCCCGGCCGCCGCAAGCTCCAGCGCATGCTGCGCACGTTCAAGCTCCACCCGGTTGTCGCTGGCATGTTTCACCAGCCCCGGCCGGTCGGGCACGCGCGCGACGTAGGGCAAATAGCCCACCACATCGGTTGCGTCGGCGATCGTCGCCTGCGCTTCGGGCGTAATGAGGCCGTCGCTTCCCGGCCCGAGCCCGACGACCCTCAGCCATCCGTTCAAGGCCGGCGACCCTGTCCGTGCACAAGCACGATCGAGAAATACGGCACTTCGCGGCCCTCGGCGTTACGCAACGTCATAACGCATTCCTCCGCCATCGAGGCGCATTCCACAAGCCATGCTCGATTGTACTTTTGGGCAGCCTTCAGCGCCCGCCGAACCTTTTCCATGTTTCGGCCGATCTTCATCACTACCAGCGCATCGGCATCGCGGAACCGCGCCTCGAGCACGTTTTCGGGCAGGGTGGCCATCACGACCGACAGGGTGTCGTCGCCCCAGGTGATCGGCATTCCAGTGGCCGTCCAGGCCGCCGACATGCCGGTGATGGCGGGCACGACCTCGACCGGGACGCGGTCCTTGAGGCGGGTATAGAGGTGCATGAACGAGCCATAGAAGAACGGATCGCCCTCGCAGGGGATGATGATTTCCTCGCCCGCCGCGACGCGCGAACGGAGCGTCTCGGCCGCGTCCTCGTAGAACGAGCCAAGCGCGTCGTTGTACGCCGGATCGTCGAGCGGGATCTCGGTCGTCACGGGGTATTCCATTGCGATCTCGGTGACGTCCGCGTGCAGCATCCCGTCGACCGCGGTGCGGGCGCGCCCGGGGCGGCCCTTCTTGCGAAAATAGGCGACGGTCGTGGCGCCGCGGATCAGGCGGTCGGCGCGGACGCTCATCAGGTCCGGATCGCCCGGGCCCAGCCCCACGCCCACGACGCGGCCCGTCATTCCGCGCGGCTCGCGAGGGCGTTAAGCGCGGCAACCGTGATCGCCGAACCGCCAAGCCGGCCTTCCACGATCAGCGACGGCACCGGCTGATCGGCCCAAAGTGCTGCCTTGGACTCCGCCGCGCCGACGAATCCGACCGGGCAGCCGATGATCGCGGCGGGGCGAGGGCAAGCGGGGTCTTCGAGCATGTTGAGCAGGTGGAACAGCGCGGTCGGCGCATTGCCTATGGCGACCACGGCGCCCTCGAGATGCGGGCGCCACAGCTCCAGCGCGATGGCCGAGCGGGTGTTGCCGGCCTCCTTCGCCATCTCGGGCACCTTGGGGTCCTGCAGCGTGCAGATCACCCCGTTGTCGGCGGGCAGGCGGGTGCGCGTGACGCCCTCGCTGACCATCCGCGCGTCGCACAGGATCGGTGCCCCGGCCTCGAGCGCGGCGCGGGCGGTGGCGGCGAAGCCCTCGGACATCCGCACGTGCTGCTCGAGTCCGACCATGCCGGCAGCGTGAATCATGCGCACGACCACGGGCTCGGATTCGGCATCGAAACGGACCAGATCGGCCTCGGCGCGAATCGTGGCGAAGGAGGTCGCGTAGATCGCCGCGCCGTTCTTCTCGTACTCATAGGGCATCGGGCACCTCTTCGGGCGCAAGACCGCGCCGCGCGGGTGTGTCGCCCGCACGACCGCCGATGACAAGATCGAACCGCCCGTTCCGCCCGACCAGCGTGACATCCGCCGCAGCGGACCGCGCGCAGCCCTTTTCGCACCCGCTGACGTGCAGCGATCCGGTGACCTGCAGGCGACGGGCGAGATCTCGCGTCTCGACACTCGCCTGGGGGCAGAGCGGCGCACCGGGGCAGGCGTCGATCCGCAGCAGCGGGTCGTCGGGCGGCAGCAAGCCGCCGGGCCGTGCGGTCGCGCCTTCCAGCAGGAGCGTCCGCCAGGACGAAACCCGGAGCGCTTCGGCAGCGTGGGCGGCCTCGGCCAGCGTGGACGCCGGCAGTTGTCCGAAGGCCACGCCGCCCTCGACGAACCCTCGGGTCCGGCCCACCGGCCCGGGTGCAGCATCCCGCGGCCCGGGCGGAGAGGCCGCGCGCATCCGCCGCGCCGCCCCGCGATGCGCCGCGAACCACCGCGCGAGGTCGAGCGCCGCGTCCACTGCGCCGACCTCGTCCACCGCGCGACCCTGCGCCTGCCCCTCGGCCCGAAGAAGCAGGCCGGTCTCGCCGCGTTCGAGCCGGATGTCGCCCGCGATGGCATTCAGAACACGGACCGGTCCTGCATCCACGACGAAGCCGAACTTGGCGGGCAGGGGCGGCAGTTCGGACAGGCGGGCGGTCAGCGCTTCGGCGATGCGCTGCGTCGCGTCGCCTGACTGCCAGTCGGGGGCGACGGTGACGTTGCGCCGTGCCTCGGCCTCGGCGTCCGGGTCCAGCAGTTCCAGCGCGGTCAGGGCTGCGACGACGGCCGCGTGGTCCCGGATGCCGCGCAGCTGGACGTTGCCGCGGCGGGTCAGTTCGAGGATGCCGTTGCCCTCGGCCGTAGCCAACTTCGCGAGTCCGAGCGCCTGGGCCCGCGTCAGGCGCGCCAGCCGGGGCCGCACGCGCACCACCAGCCCGTCGCCGGACATCATCGGCCGCCATGCGCCAGGGCACCATCCCTTGATCTCTGCGCCACTCATGGCTCCAGCTCCGCCAGGACCGAGTTGCGCCGCGTCTGCCACAGCCCCGCCGCATGGAGCGCCGCGAACCGCTCGCGCATCGCCTCGAGCGCGCCGGGGTTCTCACGGTTCAGGAAGTCCACCACCTCCGGCGCACCAAGAGTGGCCTCGTGGTAGGCGTCGAACAGGTGCGGCTCGACCACGCCCGCAAGCTGCGCGAAGGCAGCCATGTGTTCGAGCGTCGCGGCGATCTCGGCCCCGCCGCGGAAGCCGTGGCGCATCATCCCGGCGATCCAGCCCGGATGCGTGGCGCGTCCCCGGACGACGCGGGCGATCTCTTCCTGCAAGCTGCGTGCGCGGGGGCGATCAGACACGGTATTGTCCAGGTGCCACAGTCGCGCCGTCCCGCCGGTGACGGCCTGCGCCGCGGCGAATCCCGCCTCGTGCGTGGCGTAGTCGCCGGCCAGCAGCAGGTCGCTCTCGGCCAGGTCCTGCGCATGGACGAAGCCCTGCGCACCCGCCACCCGCTCGCGCAAGCCGCCCTCGTCGCGCACCGGGTCCTCGCCGTCATGCGCCCAGGCCGAGGCCGCCAACCACGCCTCTCCCGCGGCCTGTCGTCCTGCGTCGCCGTAGTCATGCGCGTCAACGCCCAGCCCGAAGCTGCCCGGCGCAGGCCCATAGACCCGCGCGCCCGTCTGCCCGACAAAGGCGTTCCAGTCCGGCGCCTCGTCGCGGG